>NZ_JBHXEG010000006.1:59968-103942 GCF_042724935.1 Kitasatospora sp. NPDC127060 | reverse complement strand
CTCCCCTCTCGGGGGGCCGCCCCCCGACCCCGCCCCCCACCACGGCCCCGGCCTCAACGGCCGGTCGTCCCGGGCGAGTCCCCTCAGACTGCCGGGAAGATCTCGGCGTCCGGCTTGAGCAGCTGGCCCGGCTGCGGCGCGGTGCCGTCCACCAGGTAGCGGGTCACCAGCGTGTTCAGCGCCTTGCTGCGACCGACCGCGCAGTGCTCGATGGCGTCCACGCTGACCAGCACCGCGTTGCCCAGCTCCTGCTGCATCCGCTGGGCGAACTTGTACTGGGTGGCCGGGTCGTAGAGGTTGCCGATCACCATCACGGTGTTGGAGGTCTTCTTGTTCCACGGGCCGCTGAAGCGCTCGGCGTCCCGGGCCGGGGCCGGCCAGCTCGCGCACGCCGGGGCGTCGAAGGCCTGGTAGCGGCCGAAGGTCGGCGACTCCTTCTCCCACGCCTTGGCGACGTTGGGGAAGACCCGGTCGTTCGACGGGTACGGCTTGTCCTGGCAGTTGACGCCCATGTACGAGTCGTCGGCGGTGTACTCGGAGTCGGTCGGGGCCTCGCGCAGCGCCCGCGGGACGTTCACCGTGAGCTCGTTGGCCGCCTCGTCCGACTCGTTCGCCTTCGGCGCCAGCAGGGCGGCCGCGGCCGGCTTCCGCAGCACCTGGTAGGTCGCCTGCAGCGACTTCGCCAGCGGAGCCAGCTTGGCCTGCGAGTACAGGGCGCTGGCCACCTCGCTGGTGAAGCTGCTCAGCGTCACCTGGGAGCCGTTCGACAGGGTGATCGGGCTGGTCCGCAGGTGGTCGCGGAGCTCGTCGAACTTCGCCCGGGTGTCGCCGTCCCCGAACGCGCAGCGCGGGGCGCCGGCGGCCTGGCAGCGCTTCAGGAACTCGTCCAGGGCGATCTCGAAGCCGCCCGCCCGCTGCCGGTCGTACTCCAGGCCGTTGTGCAGGCGCAGGTTGGGGTCGACGTTGCCGTCCACGATGACCGCGCGCACCTTGTTCGGGTACATCGCGGCGTACGTCGAACCGATCAGGGTGCCGTAGGAGAACCCGGCGAAGGTGAGCTGGGAGTCGCCGACGGCGCGGCGCATCCGGTCCAGGTCGCGCACCACGTTGATGGTCGACATGTGCTCGATCAGCGGGCCGGCGTTCTTGCTGCAGGCGTCGGTGTAGTCCTGGTCGGCGTCCAGGGTCTCGGCGATCTCGGCCTTGGTGACCGGCACGCCCACCATGCGGTTGTTGACCGCGTCGGCGTCCTCCTGGGTCTTGAAGCACTTCAGCGGGTTGCTCCGGGCCACCCCGCGCGGGTCGAAGCCGACCAGGTCGAACTTGGCCCGCACCTCGTCGCCGAAGCGGGTGGTGGTCGCCCACAGGTAGCCGCTGCCGCCCGGGCCGCCCGGGTTGAGGAACAGCGAGCCGATCCGCTTCGACGGGTCACTCGCGCGGTGCCGCATCATGGCGATGCCGACCTTCTCGCCCGACGGGTCGTCGTAGTCGAGCGGCACGGGGTAGACGGCGCAGTCGAAGCCGCCCGGATCCGGCTTGCTCGGATCGGGGTTGCAGGGCTTCCAGTCGACGGGGTCGACCTTCGCCTCGGCGACCGCCGCACCCGGGGCCTGGTCGAACGGCGCGGCCGACGCGGCCACGGCACTTCCGGTGACAAGGGCGAGCGCGCAGGTGACCGCTCCGGCCAACGTGGTTATGCGGGACAAGGAACCTCCTCCGTACTGAAAAGGGCGGCCCCAGCCTGTCAGTCGGAGATCTCCGTGTGAAGACCTCATGGCGGCGCAATTCTTCCGGAGTTCCCGTCATTTCCGCACGGAACATTCTGTGAATGAACGGACTTGACGGTTGATTGACCTGATGACGACTCAGCCCTGCCGATCGGCCGGGCCACGGGTTTCCGGCGCCGCCCCCGGTCCGGTGGCCCGGCGTCACCCGCGGCCCGGTGGCTCGGTGGCTCGGCGCCACTCGGCGGTCGGCCGCTACTCGGCGATCGGTCGCGACAGGTCGTCCTCGGCGACGACCTGGTAGACCGCGTTCAGCGACGGCGGGCCCACCAGGTCCTTGATCCGCTCGAAGCGGCGCTCCTCCACCGGACCCAGACGCTCCATCCACTCCGCCATGGACTCCGGCCCGTGGTCGCCCTCGATCAGGGCGATGGTGAGGACCTCCCGGGAGTCCTCCAGCGCGGTGGCGGTGATCACCCTGGTCCGCGGGTCGTCCGGGAACGCCTCGTCCGGGATCCAGCCCTTGCGGAACTCCCCGTACTCCACACCCTCGTTGAGCTTGCGCACCATCACCGCGACGAGCTGCACGCCGTTCTCCCCCATCCGTTTTCTTGCACCGCAAGAAGTTGACGTCGGCTATTGTTTTCTTGCACTGCAAGAGTTGTCAAGGACCGATCGGGAGCACCTCGGCCGGCCACCCCGGGAGCCAGGAGGAACAGATGCCGGGCCGACGCACCCGCCCCAGGACGGGCCTGACCCGAGAGAAGATCATCGACGCCGCCCTCGATTTCGTCGACGAACAGGGCCTCGCCGCACTCTCCAACCGCAAGCTCGGCGCGGCCCTCGGCTGCGAGGGCATGACGCTCTACCACTACGTCCCCAGCAAGGCCGCCCTGCTCGACGGGATGGTCGAACGGCTGCTGGAACTCTCCGCCGGCGACCTCTTCGCCCAACCGGACGGCCCGTGGACGGAGGTGGTCCACGACTTCGCCGTCGCCCTGCGCCGGATGCTGCTGGACCACCCGGCCATGCTCACCGTCCTCGCCACCCGCCCGGCCGCCACCCCCGCCGCACTCGCGCTGCTGGAACGCGGCGTCACCGTGCTCCGCGAGGACGGCGTCCCCCTGGCCGACGCCCTGGACGTCCTCAACTCGGTGGTGATGTGGACCCTCGGCCACACCCTCAGCGAGGCCGGCGAAACCCCCCACCACGAAGGCACCGAACCCCAGCCCGAACAGTTCTCCGCCCTGGACCCGGCCACCTACCCCCACCTCGCCCAGGCCTTCACCACCGGCGAGGGCCTCGACCCCGAGCGGCGCTTCCGGCGCACCCTCCGCATCCTGCTGGCCGGCTACGCCGCCGAACTGGCGCCGGAACAGGCCTGAAACCCGTCACGGACGACCGGGATCGACCACCGGTGAATCCGCAGGAACGGCCTTGGTCAGTCGCGCGCCGGGCCGCGGAGGGCGGCCGCCACCAGGCCCGATCCCGCCAAGGTCCGGGGGCGCCACGGCGACCGAACACCGGAGGCCCGGCCGGTGGTGGCGGCCGACGGCATCCACAGCCGGATCCGGCGCCACCTCCTCCCCGCCCACCCCGGCCCGGCGCCCAGCGGCCCGACGATGGCGGGCGTGCTCGCCCGCCACGACGCCGTCCGCCGGCCGCGCAGCCAGACGGTGGCCCGCGACGCCCGCCGGGCCGGCCGGAGGGGGCAGCAGCTCGCCGACCCGCTCGCGGTCGGCCTGCGCAACGCGGCGAACCGCCGGAGCGCTTCCGCCGAGCCGATCCGTCGGCGTGGCGGACCGGCGCGAGGCCGAAACGCCGGGCCCGCCACCCGAAGGGAGCAGCGTTCGCTGTGGCGTGGATCACTCTCGACCACTTCACCTGACGATCCGTCAATTCGACTGATGATCCGTCACATCTTGGGGCCGAAGCCTCAGTTGTCAGCTGACATGACGTCAGATTTGGCCAGTCCGGCCCCAGTTGGGCTGAGTTCGGGCTCCTGCCGGGCGCCGGGCCCGGGGCTACCATCGATCGGGTTGTCCGCTCCGGCCCCGGAGTGGGAGCCCCGGTCCGGCGGTGCCCCCACCGCCCCAGGGGGCCGGGCATCGGCAGGAACGGGGCGAGGACGAGGAGCGCACGGCCGTCATGAGCACTGAACCGATCCACTCGGAGCGGTACACCGAGCCGCCGTCGGCCGACCCGGCGTACGCGCTGTTCCCCGGCCGCCCGGCCGCCGCCGCACGCACCCTGGTGGATCTGCTGGACGCCACCGTGCGCGCCCACCCCGACGAACCGGCCCTGGACGACGGCACCACCGTGCTCAGCTACCGCGCCCTGGCCGCCGAGGTCGAGCAGCTGCGCGGCCGGCTGGCCGGCGCCGGGATCGGCCCGGGCGACCGGGTCGGCGTCCGGGTGCCCTCCGGCACCAACGACCTGTACGTCTCCGTCCTGGCCGTGCTGGCCGTCGGCGCCGCCTACGTCCCGGTGGACGCCGAGGATCCGGACGAGCGCGCCCAGCTGGTCTTCGGCGAGGCCGCCGTGGCCGCCGTGCTCGGCGCCGGGCGTGCCCTGAGCACCACCACCGAGCGCCCGCCCGCCGTGGAGCGGCGTCCCACCCCGGCCGACGACGCCTGGATCATCTTCACCTCGGGTTCGACCGGCAAGCCCAAGGGCGTCGCCGTCACCCACCGCAACGCCGCCGCCTTCGTCGACGCCGAGGCCGCGCTCTTCCTCCAGGAGGAGCCGATCGGCCCCGGCGACCGGGTGATGGCCGGGCTGTCGGTCGCCTTCGACGCCTCCTGCGAGGAGATGTGGCTGGCCTGGCGGCACGGCGCCTGCCTGGTGCCCGTCCCCCGCTCCCAGGTGCGCAGCGGCGCCGACCTCGGCCCCTGGCTGGCCGAGCAGGAGATCACCGTGGTCTCCACCGTCCCGACCCTGGCCGCGCTCTGGCCGGCCGAGGCGCTGAACGAGGTCCGGCTGCTGATCTTCGGCGGCGAGGCCTGCCCGCCCGAGCTGGTGCAGCGCCTGGTCACCGAGGGCCGCGAGGTGTGGAACACCTACGGCCCGACCGAGGCCACCGTGGTCGCCTGCGCCGCCCTGCTGACCGGCGAGGGTCCGGTCCGGATCGGCCTGCCGCTGGACGGCTGGGACCTCGCCGTGGTGGACGGGGCGGGGCAGCCGGTCGCCCCCGGCGGCACCGGCCAGCTGGTGATCGGCGGGGTCGGCCTGGCCCGCTACCTCGACCCGGAGAAGGACGCCGAGAAGTACGCCCCGCTGCCCTCGCTGGGCTGGGAGCGCGCCTACCGCAGCGGCGACCTGGTCCAGGCCGACCCGGCCGGCCTGCTGTTCCTCGGCCGCACCGACGAGCAGATCAAACTCGGCGGGCGCCGGATCGAACTCGGCGAGGTGGACGCCGCCCTGCAGGCGCTGCCCGGCGTGGCCGGCGCGGCCTCGGCCGTGCGCACCGCGCGCGGCGGCAACCAGCTGCTGGTCGGCTACCTGGTCGTCCAGGACGACTTCGACCGCGAGCAGGCCGTCGAACGGCTGCGCGCAGAGCTGCCCGCCGCCCTGGTGCCGCTGCTCGCCCCGGTCGACGCCCTGCCCACCCGCACCTCCGGCAAGGTCGACCGCAGCGCCCTGCCCTGGCCGCTGCCCGAGCTGGAGGCCGCCGGGCCGAGCGAGCAGTTGTACGGCACCGAGGCGTGGCTGGCCGAGCAGTGGGCCGAGATCCTCGGCGTGCAGGTGGGCGGCGCGCGCGACGACTTCTTCGCGATCGGCGGCGGCAGCCTGGCCGCCGCCCGACTGACCACCCTGCTGCGCACCCGCTACCCGAACGCCGCCGTGCTGGACATCTACCAGCACCCGACGCTGCGCAAGCTCGCCCGCCACCTGGAGCGCACCGCCGGTGAGGGCGGCGAGGCCCGTACCGTCTCCCTGGTGCCGACCCGGGCCAAGCTGCTCCAACTGCTGCTGCTGGTCCCGCTGTTCACCGTGGTCGGGCTGCGCTGGACGGTCGCGCTGCTGGCCGCCGGGAACCTGCTCTCGGACGTCGGCGACTACCCGTGGGCGCCCACCGCCTCCTGGTGGGCGGTCGGCGCGGGCGCACTGGTGCTGTTCACCGCGCCGGGCCGACTGGCGATCGGAGCCGGCGGAGCCCGGCTGCTGCTGCGCGGGCTGCGCCCCGGCAGCTACCCGCGCGGCGGCTCCGTGCACCTGCGGCTCTGGACGGCCGAGCGGCTCACCGAGCTGAGCGGCGCGACCGGGCTGTCCGGCGCCTGGCTGATCCCCTACGCCCGGGCGCTGGGCGCCAAGGTCGCCCCCGAGGTGGACCTCCACTCGCTGCCGCCGGTCACCGGGCTGCTCAAGCTGGGCCGGGGCTGCGCCGTCGAGGCCGAGGTCGACCTGTCCGGCTACTGGCTGGACGGCGACCGGCTGGAGGTCGGGCAGGTCAAGGTCGGCGCCGGCGCGGTGGTCGGCACCCGTTCGACGCTGCTTCCCGGGGCCCGGGTCGGCAAGCACTCCCAGGTGCTGCCCGGCTCCAGCGTCACCGGCCAGGTGCCGACCGGCCAGCGCTGGGGCGGCGCGCCCGCCGTCAAGCTGGGCCGGGCCGAGTGGTCCTGGCCGAAGCAGGCCCCGGTCCGCCGGCCCCTCTGGGCCGCGGTGTACGGCGCCGGCGACGCCCTGCTCGGCCTGCTCCCGGTGCTGCCGGCCGCGGCCGCCCTCGCCGTGCTCTTCCGCTTCGTCGACCAGGGCGCGGAGCTCGGTCCGGCGCTCGGCGGCGCGCTGCTCGGCCTGCTGCCCGCCACCATGGCGTACGGCGCGCTGTACGTGGCGCAGCTGGTGGTGCTGGTCCGGCTGCTGAGCCTCGGCCTGGTGCCCGGAGTGCACCCGCTGCACGGCCGGGTCAGCTGGCAGGCCTGGACGGTCAGCCAGCTGATGGACCGGGCCCGCGAGGTGCTGTTCCCGCTGTACGCCGGCCTGGTGACCCCGCTGTGGCTGCGGGCACTGGGGATGCGGGTCGGCCGGGGCGCCGAGGTGTCCACGGTGCTGGCGCTGCCCAGCCTGACCACCGTCGGGGACGGTGCGTTCCTGGCCGACGACACCCTGATCGCACCGTACGAGCTGGGCGGCGGCTGGATGCGCCTGGGCGAGGCGAAGATCGGCGAGCGGGCCTTCCTCGGCAACTCGGGGATGACCGCGCCGGGCCGCTCGGTCCCCAAGCGGGGCCTGGTGGGCGTGCTGTCGGCGACGCCGAAGAAGGCGAAGAAGGGCAGCTCGTACCTGGGCATGCCGCCGATGCGGCTGCCTCGCTCGGCGGACCAGGCGGACCAGAGCCTGACCTACGAGCCGCCGGCCCGGCTGCGCTGGGCGCGCGGGCTGGTCGAGCTGGCCCGGCTGCTGCCGGTGCTGGCCTCGGGGGCGCTGGGCCTGCTGACGGTGGCGGCACTGTCCTGGCTGGCGGCCGGCTCCCCGCTGCGGGCGGCGCTGCTCTCCGGCCTGGTGCTGCTGGCGGCGGGCGGCGTGGCCTGCCTGGTCGCGGTGGCCGCGAAGTGGCTGCTGGTGGGCCGGTTCCGGGCGGTGGAGCACCCGCTGTGGAGCGGCTTCGTGTGGCGCAACGAGCTGGCCGACACCTTCGTCGAGGTGCTGGCGGTGCCCTGGCTGGTCGGCGCGGTGCCGGGCACCCCGGTGCTCAACCTGTGGCTGCGGGCGCTCGGCGCCAAGGTCGGGCACGGCGTGTGGTGCGAGAGCTACTGGCTGCCCGAGGCCGACCTGGTCACCCTCGGTGACGGGGTCAGCGTGAACCGGGGCTGCGTGGTGCAGACCCACCTCTTCCACGACCGGATCATGCGGATGGATACTGTGGTCCTCCGCGAGGGCGCCACCCTGGGCCCGGGCGGGATCGTGCTGCCCGGCAGCACGGTGGGCGCGCGCAGCACGCTGGGCCCGGCCTCGCTGGTGATGCGCGCCGAGTCCGTCCCCGCCGACACCCGGTGGCTGGGCAACCCCATCGAGGCGTGGCAGACCACCTCGTGACCGCCCTTCACCACCCCTGACCACCCCTGACCACCCCCGTGACCACCCCGCCGCCCGGATCCCCCGGCACGCCCCCGTCCCGGCCCGCAGGAAGCGCCCGCCCCGTGAAGCCCAAGCACGCCCAGCCCGCGGCCGCCGGCCCGGACCCGTACTTCCCGAACAGCGGCGACCACCGCTACCGGGTGCACCGCTACGAACTCGCCCTGGACTACCGGCCCGGGCCCAACCGGCTGGCCGCCTCGGCCCGGCTGAGCGCGGTCGCCGACGCGGCCCTGGCCGAGTTCGCACTCGACCTGGCCGACTTCCGGATCGGGCGGGTGCTGGTCGACGGCAAGGCCGCCCGCTACACCCACCGCGGCGGCAAGCTGCGGATCCGCCCGGCGAAGGCCCTCCCGGTCGGCGCGGCCTTCACCGTCGACGTGCACTACACCGGCAACCCCCGGCCGGTGCGCAGCCCGTGGGGCGGCCTGGGCTGGGAGGAGCTGACCGAGGGCGCGCTGGTGGCCAGCCAGCCGGTCGGGGCGCCGTCCTGGTTCCCGTGCAACGACCGGCCCGCCGACAAGGCGACGTACCAGCTGGCGGTCACCACGCCGTCCCCGTTCACGGTGCTCTCCGGCGGCCGGCTGCTCACCCGGACCACCCGGGCCTCCAGCACCACCTGGGTGTACGAGCAGAGCGCGCCGACCTCGCCGTACCTGGTGACGGTCTCCATCGGGCACTACCGGCCGGTGCCGCTGGCCGCCCGGCCGGCCCAGGGCGGCGTCGTGCCGCAGACCGGGTACGTGCCGGAGCGGCTGGTCCAGGACTTCACTCGGGACTTCGCCCGGCAGCCCGAGATGATGGCGCACTTCGCCGAGGTCTTCGGGCCGTACCCCTTCGGCGAGTACGCCGTCGTGGTCGCCGACGAGGAGCTGGACGTCCCGGTGGAGGCGCAGGGCGTGGCCACCTTCGGCACCAACCACCTCGGCGGCGGCTGGGAGCGCGAGCGGCTGATCGCGCACGAGCTGGCCCACCAGTGGTTCGGCAACAGCGTCTCGATCGCCGACTGGCGGCACATCTGGCTCAACGAGGGCTTCGCCAAGTACGCGGAGTGGCTCTGGTCCGAGCACGCCGGCGGCCCGGCCGCGGCCGTGCACGCCGCCGCCGCGCACCGGCTGCTGGCCGGGCTGCCGCAGGACCTCACGCTGGGCGACCCGGGCCGTCGGCTGATGTTCGACGACCGGCTGTACCAGCGCGGCGGCCTGGTGGTGCACGCGCTCCGGCAGGCGCTCGGCGAGGACGCGTTCTTCGCGATGCTGCGGGACTGGGCCGGCACCAACCGGCACGGCGTGGTGGCCACCCGTGACCTCCTCGCCCACGCATCGCGGTACACCACGGCGCCGCTCGGGCCGCTGTTCGAGGCGTGGCTGGAGCGGCCGGAGCTGCCGCCGCCGGCCGGCTGAGCGGATATTCGCCCGGGCCCCGGCCGACGCTGGGTTACTGTCCCCGACATGCTGAGAAGTGATCACCTGACCGATCTGCCCGAAGAGCTGCTGCCCACCACCCGCCGCGCCCTGCTGCACCGCATCGCCGTCGCCCAGTCCGAGGTCCGCACCCCGTCGCTGGTCGCCGGGGTGGTGCGGGACGGCCGACCGGTGTGGAGCGGCGCCCGCAGCATGGTCGACGGGAACGCGCCGGACACCGACGTCCAGTACCGGATCGGCTCGCTCACCAAGACCTTCGTCGCGGTGCTGGTGCTTCGGCTGCGCGACGAGGGTCTGGTCGACCTCTCCGACCCGCTCGGCCGTCACCTGCCCGGCACCCCGGCCGACGCGGTCACCCTCGCCCAACTGCTCGCCCACTCCGGTGGACTGGCCGCCGAGACGCCCGGACCCTGGTGGGAGCGGACCGACGGCGCGCTGCGGCCCGCACTCGCCGACCTGCTGGAGCAGGAGAGCCCGCTCAAGCACCCGGCCGGGCGCCGCCACCACTACTCCAACCCCGGCTACGCGCTGCTCGGCGCCCTGGTCGAGAAGCTGCGCGGCGCACCCTGGGGCGAGGTGCTGCGCCGCGAGGTGCTGACCCCGCTCGGTATGAACCGCACCACCCTGCTGCCCCAGCACCCGCACGCCGGGGGCTTCGCCGTCCACCCCTGGGCCGACGTCATGCTGCCCGAACCCCTCACCGACACCGGCCTGATGGGCCCCGCCGGCCAACTCTGGTCCACCGGTGCCGACCTGGCCCGCTGGGCGGCCTTCCTGGCCGCCGGCGACGACGCGGTGCTCAAGCCCGACACCCTCGCCGAGATGCGCCGCCCCGCCGTCGGCCCGGGCGACGCCGACTGGAGCTCCTCGTACGGGCTCGGCCTGCAACTGCGCCGCCACGAGGGCCGGTTGCTGTACGGCCACACCGGCTCGGTGCCCGGCTTCACGGCCTGTCTGTGGGTCTGCGCCGAAGACGGCCTGGCCGCCTACGTCCTGTCCAACGCCACCAGCGGCAGCAGCAATCAGCTGGCCGCAGAGCTGATCGGCATCACGGCCGCCCACGAGCCCCGGCTGCCCGAACCCTGGCGCCCGCTGCCCGAGGTGGACCAGGACCTGCTGGCCCTCACCGGGCCCTGGTACTGGGGCGCCGCGCCCAACGTCCTGCGGCTGCGCGCCGAGGGCGTCCTGGAGCTGGCCTCGCTGGCCGGCGGCCGGGGCTCCCGCTTCCGGCCGCAGCCGGACGGCAGCTGGCTCGGTCTGGACGACTACTACGCGGGCGAGACCCTGCGGGTGGTCCGGCACCCCGACGGCACGGTCAGCCACCTGGACATCGGCTCCTTCATCTACACCCGCGAGCCGTACGGACCGGGCGGCGCGGTCCCGGGCGGCGTCGACCCGCAGGGCTGGCGGGCGTTCTGAGACCGCAGGCACCGCACGGGAGCACTACCCGGGCGGCGTGACACGGGGGCCAGGCTGTTCACCGCCCGCACGGGGGGGTGACACGGGGGCACCGTACGGGGGGGGTGGCACGGGGCACCGCACGGGACGGTGACACGGGAGGGTGACACGGGAGGCGCGCACGAAGCAGGTGCGCGCCCCCGTTGTCCACCCCGGACGAACGACCGTGCGGTGCCCGGCAGATGACCGGCAGGCCACGGCGCGCCACGGGTGGTCCCATTCAACAGGTGCACATCTGCGCTCCGCCGGGCCGCAACGTGAATTCCAACCGACTTGGAGACACATACGGAGACCGGTCCGCGTCCGAAAGCCCAACCCCTGCGGGCCGGGACGGTGCCATGGCGATCCACGGCACCGCCGACCGTGCTGCCCTGGAGGGTCCGCCATGACCACCGTCCCCACGTACGCTCCGCCCGCAGTCGCCCCCACCCACGACGCCCCGGCGGTCCCCGCGCCCCGCAACCAGCCGGCCCCGGCCTCGACCCTGGCCTCGTCCTCGTCCTCGCCCTCGTCCTCGTCCTCGCCCTCGCCCTCGACCCCGGCTCCGGCTCCGGCTCCGGCTCCGGCTCCGGCTCCGGCCGCCTACACCGTCTCGCTCGCCCGCGACGAGGACGACGTGCGCGCCGCCCAGCGGCTGCGCCACCAGGTCTTCGCCGCCGAACTCGGCGCCGTCCTGAACAGCCCCGTCGCCGGACTCGACGTCGACCCCTTCGACGAGTACTGCGACCACCTGCTGGTCCGCGAGGGCGAGGGCGGCGCCGTGGTCGGCACCTACCGGTTGCTCCGCCCCGAGGCCGCCCGCCGGGCCGGACGGCTCTACTCCGAAGGCGAGTTCGACCTCTCCGCGCTCGCGCCCGTCCGGCCCGGCCTGGTCGAGCTCGGCCGCTCCTGCATCCGCCCCGACCACCGGGGCAACGGCGCCGTCATCAACCTGATGTGGGGCGGCATCGCCCGCTACCTCGCCGACACCGGCAACACCTGGGTCGGCGGCTGCTGCTCCATCGACCTGGCCGACGGCGGCGCCATCGCGGCCCGGGTCTGGGACACCGTCAGCGCCAAGCACCTGGCCCCCGAGGAGTACCGGGTCAGCCCGCACCGCCGCTGGGACTCCACCGGCGTGCCGCGGGCCGAGCGCGGCGCCCTGCCCGCCCTGCTCCGCGGCTACCTGCGGCTCGGCGCCTGGGTCTGCGGCGAGCCCGCGTACGACCCGGACTTCAACTGCGCCGACCTGTACGTGCTGCTGTCGCTGGAGCGCACCGATCCGCGCTACCTGCGGCACTTCCTGTCCGGAACGGCCGCCCCGGGCGCGTCGTCATGAGCGTCTGGCTGCCGACCGCGACCTGCCGCCCGGAGACCTGCCTGAGCGAGCGCGCGCCGGAGGTCTCGCACCCCCGGCGGGCACTGCGGCTGACCGCCTGTCTGACGGCGGTACTGGCCGGGGTGCTGCTCAGCCTTCCGGTGCGGGTACTGCCCTACAGCACCCGGTCCCGGCTGATCCGGTTCTGGGCGCGGGTGCTGCTGCGCACCCTCGGGGTGACCGTCCACCTCGGGACGCCCCGAACGCCCGGCACCCCCGGCTCGGCCGGCGCGGTCGGCGGCACGACGGTGGCCGCCGACGGGGCCCTGGTGGTGGCCAACCACGTGTCCTGGCTGGACATCCCACTGCTCGCGGCCGGGCGGCCGGGCCGTTCGCTGGCCAAGACCGAGGTCCGGCGGTGGCCGGTGCTCGGGCCACTGGTCGCCTGGGGCGGCACCGTGTTCCTGGACCGCGACCGGCTGCGCACCCTCCCGGACACCGTGGCGACGGTGGCCGAGGTGCTGCGCTCCGGACATCCGGTGATCGTCTTCCCGGAGGGGTCGACCTGGTGCGGGCGGGACAGCGGCCGGTTCCGGCCCGCACTGTTCCAGGCCGCGGTGGAGGCCGGCGCGTTCGTCCAGCCCGTCACCATCCGCTACCGGCTGGCGGACGGACGGCCCACCAGCGCGCCCGCGTTCATCGGGGACGAGGGACTGCTCACCTCGCTCGCCCGGGTGGTCGCGGTCCGCGGGCTGGTCGCCGACGTCACCTTCCTGCCGCCGATCCCGCCACCCGGGCCCCAGCCCACCCGGGCCGGGGCCCGGCGGGAGCTGGCCCGGGCGGCGCAGGCGGCGGTGGAGGGGATCCGCTGAAGCGGAGCCCTTCCCGGCGGCCTGGCCCCGCTCACCCTGACCACGGCCTCACTGGCGGGGGCCTTCATCCTCACCCAACTGCTCCACCAGGCCAGCGCGGCCGGCGCGTACGCGCTCGCCGCCCTCGGCGTGCTCGGGCTCGCCCACGGCATCCGCCACCGGAGCCGACCGAAGGAGCAGCGCAGCCCGCTCGGACGGATCACGGCCGGCCTGACCGCCGCGGGCTGGGTTTCTGGCTGATCCTCTGCGTCGGCTACGCCCCCTTCGACGACTCCTTCGGACTGGCCATCGGGATCTGACGGAGCCGGTCAGCGCCTCGCCGTACGCCCCGCCAAGCCGTACGCCCCTGAGGCACCCAGCCATTCGCACGGATGATCCACACATCCCCTTCCCCCTACGATACGGAGCATGCTCGCCTACGCCCCCGCAGCCCTGTTCTTCCTGCTGTTCGGATTCGGGGTGCTGCGCGACCGCCGCCGGTTCAGCAACGCCGTCCTGCTCGGCATCGCCGTGTCACTCCTCTCGCTCGCCCTGGTCGCCGAACTCCGCAAGGCGCCCACGCTGGTGGCGGAGCTCGCGGCGGTGGCGATCGTCCTGCTGCCGACGGTCGGAACGGTGGCCCTGGTCTGGTTCCTGCTCGCCAACGGCGTGACCATGATCCGCAAAGAGGGCACCCGACCGGCCAATCTGCTGTCCCTGCTCGCCGGTCTGGGCATCATCGCCGTCATCGCCCTGCTGTTCGCCGCCATCGCCACCCACTCACCCCGGCTCGGCATCCTCGCCGGCACCGCCGTCCTGGTGGTCGGGTACATCTCCTTCCTGTTCGTCTGCTTCGTCGGCTACGCCTTTCTGTACGGTCGCCACCGACCGCGCCGGGACGTCGACTTCGTGGTCGTCCTCGGATCCGGACTGATCGGCGGCGAGCGCGTCCCGCCCCTGCTGGCCAGCCGGCTCAACCGGGGCCGCGAGGTGTACGAGGCCCAGGCCGCCCGCGGCAACCCGCCGGTACTGATCACCTCGGGCGGTCAGGGGCCGGACGAGAAGCTGCCGGAGTCCCATGCGATGGCGGACTACCTGGTCGAACGCGGCTTCCCCGCCGAGCACATCGAGCGCGAGGACCGCTCACGCACCACCGAGGAGAACCTGCTCCTCAGCCGGGCCATCATGGAGCAGGCCAGGCCCGGCTACCGCTGCGTCGTGGTGACCAACAACTTCCACGCCTTCCGGGCCGCGCTGATCGCCCGCAAGACCGGCGTCAACGGGCACGTCTTCGGCTCGCCCACCGCCCGGTACTACTGGCCGAGCGCGACCATCCGCGAGTTCGCGGCGGTCTTCCTGTCGCACAAACTGGTCAACTTCGGGATCTGCGGCCTCCTTGCGCTCTGCGGGGTCCTGGCTGCGCTCTGAGCACCTGGTCGGGATCGGGGTGCTCACGACGGGCGGTACGGTCAGGCCACCGGACGGGGCGTCAGGATTGCGCAGGTGGCGGTCCCGTGGGCGTAGAGCTTGCCGCCCCGCTCCGACCGCCCTGGCCTCCGCCGTCGCATCGTCCGGCCCAGGTGCCGCGCCACGCCCTCGCAGCACAGCAGTCGCCCGGCTCAAGCCCTCCCCAACCAGGGCCACTACGGCCAGGGTCACTTCGGCCAGGGTCCTTCCGCCCGGGGCACCTCCGCTTGGGACCACCGGCTACCAGTCCGGTGACAAGTCACTTCTCGTTCATCCCGCCACCTCCCCCACGCCCACGCCTGCCCGCAGCCCCGCGAACAGGTCGGTCTCGACGCCTCCGGCACCGGCCAGGCCGTCGGCACTCGGGACGAAGCTGCGCGCCAGGTGGTAGTCCTCGGTGGGCCAGACCTCCCGCTCGATGTCCCGCGGATGGGCCATGAAGGCGACGTCGGGCTGCACTTGGGTGGCATGCGCCAGCATCGCCGCGTCCCGTACGGCGAACTGCTCGCCGCAGGCGATCCGGGTGGTGGTCGCGAGGGCAGGCGGGGTGTCGGGCCACTCGGCGAGCAACTCGTCCATCTCCGAGGGGATCCCGCGCTCCGTCATGGCATCGTGCAGCGCCTGGAACCAGGGCCGGGAGAGCGCCAGGTGGTAGTAGAGCTTCGACGCCTGCCAGGGTGCGCCGACCTCCGGGTAGCGCGTCGGGTCGGCAGCGGCCTCGAAGGCCTCGACCGTGACCGTGTGGGTCATGACGTGGTCCGGGTGCGGGTACCCTCCGGTCTCGTCGTAGGTGATCACGACGTGCGGACGGAACTCCCGGATCAGCGCGACCAGCGGTGTCGCCGCGACCTCCACCGGCTGGGCGGCGAAGCAGCCCTCCGGCAGCGGCTCGTCCGGGCCCGGCATCCCGGAGTCGACGAACCCGAGGAACTGCTGCCGCACACCGAGGATTTCGCGCGCGGCCGCCATCTCCTCGCGCCTGATCCGGGTGAGGTCTGCGCGGACATCCGGACGGTCCAGCGCCGGGTTGAGCACCGAACCGCGCTCACCGCCGGTACAGGTCGCGACCAGGACGTCCACGCCGTCGGCCGCGTACCGGGCCAGCGTCGCCGCGCCCTTGCTGGATTCGTCGTCGGGGTGGGCGTGCACGGTGAGCAGACGCAGACCGCCTGCGTGCTCGCCGTCAGGGCGCTTGGTGAACAAGGGGTCCTCCACAGTCAACGTGAGTCGGATTGGATCGGATGGCATCGGATGGCATCGGATCGAGGCGAGTTGAGTCGGGCTGAGTCGGGTTGGTCCGAAGGGATACTGATGAATGATCATGAACCGGCAGCCGGTCAGCCTGCCTTACGGACAGCACCGGGGTAGAGCAGGGCCGGAGCGATCGAGAGTGCCGACATGGCCAGCACCCACCAGAAGGTCGCACCGAAGGCCTCGCCGGGCTGACCCGGGTGCCCCACCTCCGCCCGCTGGAGCACCAGCGTCAACACCGCCGTACCGAGCGCCCCGCCGAGCCGGTTGAGGACATTGACCGCGCCGGCCGCGGCCGGCACATGGGCCTTCTCAACGCTCCCGAACACCGCCGCCATTCCGGGGATCACGATGATCCCCATGCCCATCCCGCGCAGCGCCAGCGAGCCGACGACCAGCCAGTCGGCCGGGCCGGAGCCGTGGCCCAGCCGGGTGAAGACCAGCGTGCCGAGAAGCGAGCAGCCGATGCCGAGCAGGATCAGCGGACGCGGTGCGACGCGGTGGGCTATTCGACCGGCCAACAGCGAGGTGACCGCCGTGCCGAGCGCCTGCGGCGCCAGCAGCAGCCCGGCCGCCACCGCTCCGGCGTGCTCTACCTGCTGGTAGTAGAGCGGCACCAGGAACATCGAGCTGTACAGCACGGCCCCCTGGAGGAAGCTGTTCGCCGTCGCGACCGCGAAGCCCCGGCGGGCGAACAGCCGCAGGTCGAGCAGCGGCACCCGGCCTTCTCGGCGTCCGTTCCGCAGTGCGTGCCACCCGTAGGCCGCCAGCAGCACCGCCCCCGTCGCGAGCGCCACCGGGCCGGCCATACTGCCACCGCCGATGATGGAGAGCCCGTAGACCAGCGCGGTCAGCCCCGGCGAGAGCAGCACCAGACCCGTCACATCCAGCTTGGTTCGCTGGAACCCGGACCGGTCCTCACCCGGGAGCCAGCAGCCCGCCAGCAGTACCGTCAGCAGCCCCACCGGCGCGTTCAGCAGGAACATCCAGCGCCAGTCCAGGTGCTCCAGCACCACCCCTCCGAGGATCGGCCCCAGAACCGGGGCCAGGCTGATCGGGAGCAGCAGGGTACCCATCACCCGGCCGATCCGGGACGGCCCCGCCGCCTGCACCATGATCGACTGCCCGAGCGGCTGGATCATGCCGCCGCCGATGCCCTGCAGCACCCGGAAGGCGATCAGGCTGCCCGTCGACCAGGCCAGGCCGCACAGCGCGGATCCGAGCACGAACAGGACGACCGAGGCGAGCCACGCCCGCCGGGCACCGAACCGGCCGCCGGCCCAGCCCGCGAGCGGCATGGTCAGCGATATCGCCAGCAGGTACCCCGTGGCCACCCACTGCACCGATGCCACCGAACCGTGCAGCTCGCGGCCGACGGACTCGATGCCGACGTTGACGATCGTGGTGTCCAGCAGGGCCAGGACCGGGCCCAGTGCGAGCACCACTGCCATCTTCCACAGGCCCGAAGGCAACGGCTCGGGCCCCGCGGGCCGGACCGCCTCCGCGCCCCTCCCCGGCCTGCCCCTTCTGGTGACCGCCATGGTCATGCGCCCTCCTCCGGGTTCGTCTGGTTCGTCCGGTACGTCCCACCGGCGGTCGCTCCGACCGCCTGGAGAGGAACTTAGGACGGACCGATTGATTAGGTCAAGCCTAATTTCTGTGCTCGACCCAGCGAACTGCGCTAGGCTCCCCACCATGACCGACACCGGCAGCACTCCGAACCTCCGCGAGCTCAACAAGCGCCGCACCCGCGAAGCCATCTCGCACGCCGCGACCAGGCTCTTCATCGAGCACGGCTTCGACCGCACGACCATCGCCGAGGTGGCCGCCGCCGCCGGGGTCGCCAAGATGACCGTCACCAACCACTTCCCGCGCAAGGAGGACCTCTTCCTCGACCTGCACGAGGAGCTCGTCAACCGGCTCGCCCGCGCCGTCGCCGAGCGCGCCCCCGGCGAGTCCGCCCTCGCCGCGCTGCGCCGCGACTGCCTGGCCGGGCTGGACCGGCACGATCCACGACTCGGCTTCTCCGGCCCCGAGTTCGCCCGCACCATCGCCGAGAGCCCCGCGCTCGGCGCCCGACTGCGAGAACTGCACGAACAGAGCGAGGCCGCCCTCGCCGAAGCCCTGGCCGAGGCCGCCCACGCGGCACCCGTCGACTTCGAGAGCCGGGTCGCCGCCGCGCTGCTCGCCGCCGTCGACCGCGCCGTACTCGCCGAGATCTTCCGCCGCACCCTGGCCGGCCAGGACCACCCCACCATCGCCGCCGCCGTCCGCCCCTCCGCCGCCCACGCCTTCGACCGCCTCCAGAGCGCCCTCGGCGGCTACGCGGTCCGCGACAGCTGACGCCGTGGGACCGGAGGTCGGCGACACAGGGCCGACGCGGGCGGCACAGGCCGACGCAGTGAAATGGAGGTGCTTCGGCGCCCCCGGTCGGATAGCGTGCGGGCCGTGTCGAGTCCTGAGTCAGACGAGGTGGGGGCTTTCGGTCACGCCGTCAGCCCCCTGAACCACTGAGTCCACAGCCGTCCCGCCGCGTTCCGCGGCCGGATGAGTGCGCCCCTGGGTGCTGACCGCGGTGACGGGATGACCTTCTCGTGCCTCTCCTCACCTCGGAGCCACTCGATGCCTTTCCCGCTGTACCTGCTCGCCCTGGCGGTCTTCACCATGGGCACCTCGGAGTTCATGCTCGCCGGCCTCCTGCCGGCCATCGCCTCGGATCTCGGCGTCACCGTCGGAACGGCGGGCGCGCTCACCTCGGCCTTCGCGGCCGGCATGATCGTCGGCGCCCCGCTCATGGCCGGACTCGCCCGCCACTGGCCCGTACGGTCGAGCCTGTTCGGATTCGTCCTCGTGTTCTCGGCGGCCCATGCCGTGGGTGCCGCCGGCGCGAGCTTCCCGGTCCTGTGCGCGACCCGAGTGGTCGCGGCGCTGGCGAACGCCGGGTTCCTCGCCGTTGCCCTGACGACCGCCACCACGCTGGTTCCCGCCGACAAGAAGGGACGAGCGTTGGCCGTGCTGCTGTCCGGCACCACGGTGGCCACGATCGCCGGCGTCCCCAGTGGATCGCTGCTCGGCGCCCTGCTCGGCTGGCGGGCCACGTTCTGGGCCGTCGCCCTACTCTGCCTGCCCGCGGCGGTCGGCATCCTCACCGGACTCCCAGCACGCCGCCCGCGGCAGCACGCGGCTGACGGGCCACCACTGCGAGCAGAGCTCGCGCGGCTCAAAAGCCCGCGCCTGCTCCTGGTCATGCTGCTCGGCGCGCTCGTGAACGCGGCCACCTTCGCCGGCTTCACCTTCCTCGCCCCCGTCGTGACCGGCGCCGCCGGGCTGGGCGAGCTGTGGATCTCCGTCGCCCTGGCGCTCTTCGGCGCCGGTTCCTTCGCCGGTGTCACCGTCGCCGGACGGCTGTCCGACCGGCGCTCCGGCCTGGTCGTCACAGCCTGCGGTCCGCTCCTACTCGTCGGCTGGCCGACCCTGGCCGTGCTGGCCGACCGCCCGGCCGCCCTGCTCGCCCTGGTGTTCGTCCAGGGCGCGCTGTCGTTCGCGCTGGGCAGCACGCTGATCACCCGGGTCCTGTACGAGGCCGCCGGAGCCCCCACCATGGCCGGCTCCTACGCGACCGCGGCCCTCAACGCCGGTGCCGTCGCCGGACCCCTCGTCGCCGCGGCCGGCCTCGGGACAGCGGCCGGAGACCTCGGGCCACTGTGGGCGAGCGGACTCCTCGTCGCTGCCGCACTGCTGGTGGCCATCCCCGCGCGTGGTGTGCTCGCGGCCCGGCAGACGACGCCACCTCCGTCGACACCGCCGGTGACACCCACCTGATCCCCGGCCTGGACGGCTACTGCACGACCTGATCCCGCGAAGCCCCGAACGCCGCCGTGCCACCCACTCCTTGAGCGACACGGCGGCACGGCGGTACGGCGGTACGGCGGTACGGCGGTACGGCGGTACAGCACGGCGCGGCGCCGACCCGGGCGCAGCTCTGTCCGGGCTCCGGCCCGCCGCGCCCACCGCGCCCACCGCGCCCACCGCGCCCGGCCGGGCCGACGACCCACTGACAACGAATACCGCCGACAGGTGACATATCGCTACACTCCGCACCAAACCGCCGAGTTGGCGACCGACCAACCGTCGTCATGTCAACCGTCCGCAGCCGATCGATTGTCACAGTCCGATCCCTGTCATGTCCTGACGATTGTGACGCCACCGATGGCACCGAACGCCCTCCACCTGCCGTCTTGTGGTGTGTCCAAGCAAGTCGGCAGGAACACCACACCGGGGAGCCACCATGTCCGTCCGCAACCGTCGCCCGCTGCTCGCCGCCGTCGTCCTCGTCGCCGGGGCTGGGCTCGCACTGACCGCCTGCGGGCCGGACAACACCGACACGGTCACCGGCAACGCGACCGTCTCCGTGACCGGCTCGGCCGCCGCCAAGCCCCCGACGGCCGGCAGCCCGGCCACCGCCGCTCCGACGAAGGGCACGGGCGCGACCGCGCGCCCCACCGCCCACACCCCGCCCGCCGGGGGCTCCGACGCCGCCGGCGCCCCGTGCGACATCCAGAACCTCACGATCCACGTGACGGCGCGCAGCGGGTCGGCCAACCAGTACGTGATCGACGTGCACAACACCGGTGCGAGCGCCTGCAGCCTGGACGCCGTCCCGACCGTCGACCTCGGTGACTCCGCCGCGCGCGACCAGAGCAAGAACATCAAGCCCGCGCTCGCGAACGGCACGCTGCGGTACTCGGTCCCGGCCGGCAAGAGCGCCTACGCGGTGATCGACCTCGACCCGAGCGGTGCCACCACCGGCACCCTCCCCGGCATCAACGAGCTCAACGTGCTGGCCGACCAGGAGAACATGCCCCTCGCGAGCACCCAGAACTTCCCGCTCAAGAGCGGCGTCCGGGTGCTGGACCCGCGGATGAGCGTCTACAAGGGTTCCGAGGCGGAGGCGCTGGCCTCCCTGGCGAGCTTCGGCAAGTAGTACCGGCGGGTCGTCCCGCTGCCGAGGACCCCACTTCGTTCCCGCGACGGTGGGGTCCTCGCCTGTTCCAACGCCCCTCCGGCAGCCGCAAACGCGCACGTCAAAGGCCCGGTCGGCGCTGCCGGACCGAGGTTGACGCCCGCTCGGACTTCCACCACCCTTCCACTAATCGAATAGTGAAAGGGTACTTCGCCGATGCCCGCCGCCCTCTCCTCGGTCGACCCGACCGAAGCCCACCCAGACGCCCACCCAGACGCCCACCCAGACGCCCACCCGGACGCCCGCCCCCAGGCCCACCTCCGGCGCCCCCTCCGCCCCGCCACCCTCGCCTGGAGCCTGGCCGCCACCTTCGCCGCGCTCTACACCTGCGTCGCCGTCAACCGGCACCGACGCGGCCTCACCAAGGCCTACGACCTGGGCATCTTCGAACAGGCCGTCCGGGCGTACGCCCACGGCCGGCCCCCGATCGTGCCGCTCAAGGCGCCCGGCTACGACCTGCTCGGCGACCACTTCCACCCCCTGATCGCCACCCTCGCCCCCGCCTACCGGGCCTTCCCCAGCCCGCTCACCCTGGTGGTCGCCCAGGCCCTGCTCATGGCGCTGGCCGTCGTTCCGCTCACCACCTGGGCCCACGAGGTGGCCGGGCCGCGGGTGGCCCTGCTCGTCGGCTGCGCCACCGGGGCCTCCTGGGGGATCGTCCGGGCCGCGGCCGACGACTTCCACGAGATCGCCTTCGCCGTCCCGCTGCTGGCCTTCGCCGCCACCGCGCTCGGCCGCCGCCGGCCGCTCGCCGCCGCGCTCTGGTCACTGCCGCTGCTGCTGGTCAAGGAGGACCTGGGGCTCACGCTGGCCGCCGTGGGCCTGCTGATCGCCTGGCAGGCCCGCCGGGACCGGCGCGCTCCGCTGCCCGGTCTCGTCCTCGCCGCCGTCGGCGTCACCGCGAGCGCGCTCACCCTGCTCGTCCTCCTGCCCGCGTTCAACCCCCATGGCGACTTCGACTACTGGCAGCAGCTGGACGGCGCCGGCGGGCACTCCCCCGCCTGGACGGTGCCCCTGCGGCTCGGCTGGCCGCCGATCAAGTGGCTGCTGCTGTTCCTGCTGGCCGCCACGGCCGGCTTCCTCTGCCTGCGCTCGCCGCTCGTCCTGCTCTGCGCACCCACCCTCCTCTGGCGGCTGCTGTCCACCAACCCGCACTACTGGGGCGTCAGTTACCACTACAGCGCGGTCCTGATGCCGATCGTGTTCGCCGCCCTGGTCGACGCCGTCCGGCGCGCCCGCGCCGAGCGGCACGCCGATTCCGCGCCCACCGCCACCAGCCCCCGCCGCGTCCGCCGCGCACTCGCCGTGACGGCCCTGGTGACGGCCGTGACCCTGCCGCTCTATCCGCTGCACGAGGTGGTGATGCCCGAGGCGTGGAGCACCTCCCCCAGACTCACCGAGACCCGGTCGATGCTCCGCCTGATACCCGACGACGCCACTGTCGCCGCCTCCAACCGGCTGGCCGCCCAGCTCACCGCCCGGGCGGAGGTCACCCTGGTGTGCCAGGACGCGGTCACCCCCGGTCCGGAGTGGGTGGCCGTGGACCTTCGCGATCCCAGCGTGCAGTCCCCGTGCGCCACCGCCGCCACTACCCGGATGCTGGTGCTCTACCAGGAGCAGGGCTACCACCGGCTGGTCGACCGGGACGGTCTGCTCCTCCTCAAGCGCCCCTGACCGGCCGAGGTAGCGGCCGTGGTCGTCGAGGGCCTGCCACCGTGAAGGGCTTTGCGCGTGCTGCCGTCCGGATGACGAGGTGACGCGGTGGTCGACCAGGACGGAGCCGAGGCCGTCCGGCCTTGACCCTGGCCTGGGTACGTCGGCATCTGGAGGTCGGCGAACGGATCATCAGAACCGCGCCGCTGCACGGCGGCACCACCGCCGACATGCGGAGGCTGACCATCCGCACACGGAACGGCGGCACCCGTGACCTGGGCTGCGGATGTTCGTCGAGCCGTTCCACCTGGAGCGCGCCGAGGCCGCGACCCCGAGTGAGCGACTGTACCGGCGAATGCGGGACCCGCTCGGTTGCTCGGAAGAAGTGCAGCCGGTGGCACGGGCAGGGCGGGGGGCAGGGAGGGCGGAACTGACCGCGCGAGCCGTCGAGGAGCGGCTGGATGCCTGCGTCGCCGCCCCGACGGACGCGCTGGGCTGAGCCGAGGCGGTCCGAAGCTCGGCCCCAAGGCGGTCCGCGGCTCGACCCAATGCGGCCCGGGGCCCGGCTTCCACTCACACGTCCCGCCCCGGTCCGGCTTGACCCGAACGCCGCAGTGGGCCACCATTCCACTATTCGACTAGTGAAAGGCCGCAACGGGCGTGATCGAGTACCGCATCGATCGGCGCAGCGGCGTCTCCACCTACCAGCAGATCGTGCAGCAGACCGAACAGGCGCTGCGGCTCGGACTGCTGCAACCCGGAGACAAGCTGCCGACCGCCCGCGAGGTGGTCGAACTGACCGCGATCAATCCGAACACCGTGCTGAAGGCCTACCGCGAACTCGAACGCGAGGGGCTGGTCGAACCCCGCCCGGGGCTCGGCACCTTCGTCCGGCGTTCGCTCGCCAGACCCGAGGCAGCGGCCGACGGGCCCTTGCGCGCCGAGCTGATCGGCTGGGTGGATCGGGCCCGGGTCGCCGGGCTTGAGCGCGAGGACATCGCCGCATTGATGACCTCCGCACTGGAGCAGCGCTTCGACAGCGGGGCGCCCCCGAGACCGTCGGACTGACGGCGCTCGAACCGACGACACCCCGACTCCCGGACATCGCACACCGAGGCGCACCGACTCCCGGACGCCACACACCGAGGCATGCCGGGACGCACCACCGCACCACCAGCACGCCGGGTCTCCCCGGCAGCACCGAACACAGAACCGAGAACAGTGGGGGGACCGGGTGAACAACCCGACAACCGTGGCTCCGGCGCTGGAGGCCGCCGGGCTCGGCAGGAACTACCGAGGCGGCTGGGCGCTGCGCGACTGCAACTTCACCGTCCCGATCGGACGGATCTGCGGCGTGGTGGGGCCCAACGGCGCCGGCAAGAGCACCCTGCTCTCCCTCGCGGCCCGGCAACTCATCGCCACCGAGGGCGAATTGCGCGTCTTCGGCGAACCGGCCGGGACCCCGGAGGAGCGCGCCCGGGTCGCCTACGTCGCACAGGACAAGCCGCTCTACCCGGGCCTGACCGTCGCCGAGACCCTGCGAATGGGCCGTGAGCTCAACCCGGTCTGGGACCAGGAGCTGGCCCAACAGATCGTCGACCAGGGCGAGTTGCGCCCCAAGACACGGATCGGATCGCTCTCCGGCGGTCAGCGCACCCGGGTCTCAATGGCCCTCGCCCTCGGCAAGCTCCCCGAACTGCTGCTGCTGGACGAGCCGATGGCCGACCTCGACCCGCTCGCCCGCCACCAGCTCATGGGCACCCTGATGTCGGCCGCCGCCGAACGCGGCACGACCATCGTGGTCTCCTCACACATCCTCCCCGAACTCGTCGGTGTCATCGATCACTTGCTGCTCGTCCAGGGCGCCCGGATCCGGCTGGCCGGGGACCTGGATGACATCCTGGACGGGCACCGGCTGCTCACCGGCCCCGCCGGAAGCGCCGCACTCCCGCCCGAACTGGTGGTCGAGCAGCGAATCGGCGGACGCCAGGCAACCGCACTGGTGCGCACCGGTGAACCACTGGACGGCCCCTGGGAGAGCGAACGGCCCAGCTTGGAGGAGCTGCTGCTCGGCTACCTCCGCGCGCCCGCCGACCTCACCCCGGCCGAGCCGAACACCCCAGCCCGCCCCCGCCCCGACGCCGCACGCCCGGCCGCCACCCCGGCGAACGACGAGAAGGCAGCATGAGCACCGACATCCTGACCGACCCCGCGAAGACGACGCCCGCACCCGCCGGCCGGGAGCGCACCGGCACCCTCCGCATGCGCGGGCTACTTTGGCTGACGTTCCGTCAGAGTCGGTTCACTCTCTGGATGCTGTCCGCACTGGTGGCCCTCCTGGCGGCCGACCTCCTCTGGATCCACATCGTCTCCCACCACATCGTGGGCGTGCTGCGGCAGACGGGCTGCTACAGCCCCGAGAGCTGGGACAGCCCCCGGTGCTGGGCCCTCCTCTCACCGATCAACCAGCCGAACTACTGGTTCACCTCGGTGCTGCAGCCCGCCGTCACCGCCGTCCCGCTGCTGATCGGCGTGTTCATCGGCGCGCCGCTGCTGGCCCAGGAGCACGAGCGCGGCACGATCCGGCTGATCCGCGCCCAGTCCGTCAGCCCGGTGCGCTGGCTGGTCGCCCGCCTCACCGGGCCGGGCCTCGCCGTCCTGGCCGCCACCGGTGTGCTCGCCTCGCTGATGACCTGGGTGTGGTGGACGGACATCGTGCACGGGCCGGTCGCCTTCGACCCGCCGTTCCAGTTCTTCACCTATCCGGCACTCGGACTGGCACCGATCGCCTGGTCGCTGTTCGCCCTGGCCCTGGGTGTCCTGGTCGGCCAGCTGGTGCGCCGGACCCTGCCCGCGATGTTCCTCACCGGCGCGCTGGTCGCGATCACCCACGGCCTGATCCACTGGGCTCGGCCGTCCTTCCACCCCACCGTCGACGTGGTCGCTCCGCTCAGGGCCATGCAGCCCACCAACGCGTGGCTGGTCGACGTCCAGACGGTCCTGGCCGACGGCAGCCGCGTCAGCACCGCGAAGTGCGCGGGCGAGCACCGGTGCGACGGAGCGACCGGCACCTGGCTGAGCTACCACCCCTCCGGCGACCTCGTGCCGATCCAACTCGTCGAGACCGGGATCCTGTTGGTGCTCACCGCCCTCGCCCTCACGGCCGTCTTCCGCCTCATCCGCCGGTAGCACCCCGGCAAGGACGGGCACGGGCTGGGCGCCGACCCGGCACCGACCCGGCACGGGACAGGACACCGACCCGGCACGGGACAGGACACCGACCCGGCACGGTAGAAGGCGCCGGCGGGAGCCGCACACCGCTCCCGCCCGCGCGCCCCTTGACGAAAGGTTGACCTGTTCACGGCAGATCGTTGACGACCGGCGCCCCTATCGTCGGCCCATGCCCTCACAGCCCATCAGGCCCACCGCCCTGCCGGTCCTGCCCTACCGCAAGCCCACCCGCGGCCGGGACTACTGGGTCCTGGACAACGTCCTGCCCGACCCGGACGCCGTCCGCGAACGCGTCCTGGCCCGCGGCGACTGGACCGAGGGCTACCCGCACCGCCCCGAGACCTGGCCCGGCCTGCGCACCATGCCCGGCCTGGAACCCGACGAGCTGGCACGGGTCGAGGCCCAGGTCCGCAAGGCCACCGGCGCCTCCCGGCTCTGGGTGCAGAGCACCCCGGGCGGCGGCACCCTCAACCACAACTGCGTCCAGGTCGTCGGCGCCGGGGAGTCGGAGTCCCGCCCGCACACCGACTCCCGCGCGCTCTGCCGCTACGCCGCCGTGCTCTACCTCAGCCCGGGCGCCCCCAAGGACGCCGGCACCAGCTTCTACCGCCAGCAGTTCCCCGGTGGCCGCCTCGGCGGCAACCTGGTCAACGCCCCGCACAACAACCTGGTCGAGGCGCTCGGCACCCGCCACGTCCCCGCCGACCACTTCACCGAGGACGTCCGCGTCCCCAACCGCTACAACCAACTGCTCCTCTACCACGCCAACCTGATCCACAGCGCCACCGACTATTACGGCGTCGAACTGGCGGACCGCCGGATGACGGCCGTGTTCTTCTGGATGGCCTGACCGACGACCCGCTCGCCCGCTCCACGATCGTTCCGGTTCGGGCGGCGCCTCCCCGGGGACGCTCGTCGCATGAACCCCGACGCCGTGCCCCCCACCGAGACGGTCCGCCCCGACTGGGCGGACATCGACCGGCTGCCCACCGCCGACCTGCTGCACCTGATGAACGCCGAGGACCGCACCGTCCCCGCCGCCGTCGCCGCGGAGCTGCCGCGGATCGCCGCGGTGGTCGACGCCGTGACCGCCCGGATGGCGCACGGCGGGCGGCTGGTCTACGCCGGCGCGGGTACCGCCGGGCGTCTCGGGGTGCTGGACGCCGCCGAGTGCCCGCCGACCTTCGGCACCGACCCCGGCCTGGTGCTCGGCCTGATCGCGGGCGGCCGGAGCGCCGTCACGGAGGCCGCCGAGGGCGCCGAGGACCGCACCGACCTCGCCGAGGCGGACGTCGCCGCACTCGACCTCACCCCGGCCGACACCCTGGTGGGCATCTCCGCCTCGGGCCGCACCCCGTACCCGCTGGCCGCCCTCCGCGCCGCCCGGGCGGCCGGGGCACTGACCGTCGGACTGGCCTGCAACCGGGGCTCGGCCCTGGTGGCGGCGGCGGAGCTGGGGATCGAGGTGGAGGTCGGCCCGGAGGTGTTGGCCGGCTCCACCCGACTGAAGGCTGGCACCGCGCAGAAGCTGACGCTCAACATGCTGTCCACGGCCGTGATGATCCGCCTCGGCCGGACGTACGGAAACCTGATGGTCGATCTGCGGGCCACCAACACCAAACTCCGCGAGCGCGCCCGCCGGATCGTCGCCGAAGCCACCGGCGCCGACGGCGAGACGGTCGACCACGCCCTCACCGCCACCGACGGCCGGACCAAGGACGCGGTCCTGCTCCTGCTCGCCGACGTGGACGCCCCCACCGCCGCCCACCTCCTCAGCACCGCGGACGGACGACTGCGCGATGCCCTCGAACTCGCCCGCGACCGGGGGACGTTCCGGCGCCGGGACAGGGCCTAGCAAGTCGACGCGCGGCGGGCCCGGCCGGCGACCGCCGAGGCGATCGCCGGCCGGGCCCGCGCGAGGAATCGGTCAGCTCGTGGACGCGACCGCGTCGCCGGGGACGTCCACCCAGGCGCCGCTCCACCGACCGGCGGTGTAGTCCGCGCCCATCGTGTAGACCCGACCGTTCGAGCCGGTCGTGAACAGCTGCATGGTGTTGCCGACGACCGTGCTGGTCAGCGACTTCAGCCCGGACCCACCCAACGGCGCCCACTTACCCGACCACGAACCCGCACCGTAATCACCATCGGTGGACCAGAGTTGACCATCCGAACCGATGATGTTCAGGTGCACCTGGCTCCCGATCGCCGACGCCGTGACCGCGGTCGCACCACCCGCATCACCCGGCACCTCGACCCACGAACCACTCCACCGGCCCGACGTGTAGTCCGCACCCATCGTGTACACATGACCCGTCGACCCCAACGCGAACAACTGCACCGTGTTGCCGACGACCGTGCTGGTCAGCGACTTCAGCCCCGACCCACCCAACGGCGCCCACTTACCCGACCACGAACCCGCACCGTAATCACCGTCCGTCGACCAGAGTTGACCATCCGAACCGATGATGTTCAGGTGCACCTGATTCCCGATCGCCGACGCCGTGACCGCGGTCGCACCACCCGCATCACCCGGCACCTCGACCCACGAACCACTCCACCGGCCCGACGTGTAGTCCGCACCCATCGTGTACACATGACCCGTCGACCCCAACGCGAACAACTGCACCGTGTTGCCGACGACCGTACTGGTCAGCGACTTCAGCCCCGACCCACCCAACGGCGCCCACTTACCCGACCACGAACCCGCACCGTAATCACCGTCCGTCGACCACAACTGCCCATCCGAACCCACGATGTTCAGATGCACCTGATTGCCGATCGCCGACGCCGTGACCATCGAACCCGGAGCCGACGGCACGGCAACGTCGTCCACGATGTTCTTGTAGCGGTAGGCGGTGTAGCTGCTCATCGCGTGCGAGGAGAGCTTGGATGCGTTCAGGTCGCCGTCGGTGTTGTAGTTCGTCGGCCTGGAACGCCCGCTCTCCTGGTAGTAGTTGAACGTCCCCGCGCCCTTGTCCCGCCAGCCGGCGAAGATGACCACATGCTCCGCGCTGTTGAGGATGTCACCGGGCTGGAGGTCCGACCTGTCGATGACGGACCCGTAGGAGGGCAGGCCGCCCGTGTTCGGACTCTCGGGCAGCTCCCAGGCCATGGAGACGTATCCCGAGCAGTCCTGGCGGTAGCGACCGCCCGTCTGCGAATCGGACCACCAACTGAACGGCGCCACAAGCCCGTTGGTACTGTACGGAACGCTCTGGTTCACCCAGGCCTGGGCGCGCGCCAGGACCTGGCCGCGCGTGACCTTGCCACCCGGGGCGGCGTTGTCGCCCAGCGAACCGGTCGACGAAGCGGCTATGTACGTGGACAGGACACTGTCGGCGCGAGCGGGCGCGGTGGCCAGCACCGCGGAGGCGGCGCAGGCGGCGACCAGGACACCGGCCAGGCGTCGCGGTGACTTCTTCAGTGGCACGGACGTGTTTCCCTTCAATGGAGAGTGAGGAAGCGAGAGGACGAGACGGAAAGCGGAACCGGTGCGGCTTCAGTGCCGGGCCGCGAGCGCGGCGAGCGCGGCCAGTACCGACGGGTCGGTACCGGTGTCGTGCGCCGGGGCGGGACGCTCCTGGAGTTCGTCGAACTCGAAGAGCGTGAGAACAGCTCCCTGCTGGAGCGCGTAGAGGTGATTGGTCTGGTGATCGGGGGCCGACATGCCGCCCACTCCCGTCCAGGCCCTGGACCATGACGTTCCATCGGCCGTGGACGCCGTGCGGGTCACGGTGGCGTCCTGGGCCACGCCCTGACGGGCCTGGAGCTGCCGGGAGGACGTCTGGCAGGCGTCCATGTCGGCCAGCAGCTTCTGGTAGGCGGCGTGTGCGACCTCCGGACCGGGGAAGGAGAACAGCTGCTGCCCCGCCGGGTTGCCGGCCGCGCTCAGGTAGCCCTGCTGCTGCCAGGTGGTGGCGCCGGTGACGGCCGCGCACTCATTGAGGGTGATCTTCCGGCCCTGCACGTCCTCGCTGCTCAGCGGGCCGTCGGGCTTCCACCCGAGCTTCGGCGCCATCGGCAGCTGCGCCAGGCCGGCCGGCTGGACGGCGGGGGTGAGGGCGGCCCCCGGGTCGCCCTTGGCCGACGGCGCAGCGGCGGCGGGGGCGGTCCCCGCCGCCGGCACGGGCGCGGGCCCACCGGAGGGGCTCGCGTCGACTGTCGGGGTGCTCGCCGATGACGTCGGCGTCGCGGTTGGCGTCTCGACTCCCCTACTCGTTACGGACGTTGAACTGGCATGCGGGGCGCCCACGCTCGACGCGGCAGCCGTGGGCGCGCTGCGGTCGGCCGCCCCGCAACCGGTCACCACGGCCGCGGCGCACAGGGCCAGGACCGCCGAGGCGGCGGTGAACGTCGATCGTCGAGTGCGTCCGGGCATGACGGCTCCCATGAGGTGAGGAGGGCAGGAAGGCAGAGAAGAGACCGCCGAGCGCACGCCGATGACACTCCCCACGCATGGCGGGCGCAGGTGCGGGTGCGGGTGCGGGTGCGGGTGTAGGGGTGGGGGTGGGCGTCGAGTTGCCTGGAAAGCAGGCGACGAAGTCAGCGGCGCCCGGAACGAGACCGTGCGGGCTGCGCGATGCGCCCAATCAGCTTGGAGGCGAGAGAAGTTGAGCCGGATCGACAACTCCGACCCGATGACCTACGAAGACCTACGGAGGCCTACGAAGGCCTACGAAGGCCGAGCGGGCATGCCCAAGCCGGCGAACCGGACACAGGCGTCGGTCGAACAGGCGGTGCGGAACACAGAAGCCCCCCGGACAAGTCGATGGCGAGGCAGGCCGGTACGGCCCGCTGCGGCCCCGGGCCGGGGAGTCTGCCTCCCCGCCGTCCCGGTGATCACCATCCTGCTGGACCCGCCAGCCCCCCGGAACGGCTCAGGACTGTCCGCAATGGGCCCGGCCGCTTGATGTCACCTGCCACCTGCCACCGGGTACGCCGGCGAACGGGAACGTCAGGAAATGAAAAAGACGCCGCCCCGGCACTGGAAGTCTGCACAGTGCCGATGGAGCGAGCGTCAGCGCACAGCGGCCGGATCAGCGGAGAATGGGCAGGACCCGCGTCCCACCGATCCCCGGCCCGCCCTCCCGACTACCCCAACCGCACGTCCGCCGCCGCCACGACCTCCCCAAGCCGCGGGAAGTCCAACTCCACCGAGGCCCGGTGCTCGGCTTCCGTCAGTCCGGTCATCGCGTCCTCGACGAACACCAGCCGGTAACCGAGGTCACCGGCCGCGCGGGCACTGGACTCCACCCCGAGGTTGGTGGCGATCCCGGCGAACACCAGCGTCTGCACGCCGCGGGCCTGGAGCAGTTCGTGCAGTCCGGTGCCCTGGAAGGCGCCGATGGTGCGCTTCACCACGACCTCGTCGGCCGCCGCCGCGACCTCGGCGACCAGTTCACTGCCGGGCGGCTGCTCGGCGACACCCGGCCGCTCGACCCGTACCGCGATGACGGGGGCGCCGGCGGCACGGAAGCCCTCGGCGAGGCGCAGCGAGGCGGTCACCACGTCCGGGCCGGTGTGCGGTGCGAGCTGGTGGGCGACGATCCGGTCCATCAGGTCGACCAGGACCAGGGCCGAGGTTCGGGGATCAAGGGTTGTCATGGCGCTCACGCTAGCCCATCCCCTACTCATGCCAGCCCCCTCAGCCCTGACCCTCCGCCACCTCAGGCCGAACCATCCGCTCCCTCAGCCCTGACCCTCCGCCACCTCGCGGGCGATCTCCGCCCGGAAGCCCTCCAGCAGCACCCGCAGCCCGTAGTCGAAGTCGGCGTCGTGGTCGGTCATCCGCAGGACGTCGGCCGCTTCACGCAGCAGCGGGAGCTCGCGCAACGCCTCGTCCGGGAAGGGCGGCCGGGTGCGTTCGGCGGCGTCCTGCCGCCAGGCCTGTTCCTCGGTGACCCAGCCCATGATGTAGCGGTCGACGGTCAGCAACAGTCGCAGCGCGGTGCGCGGGCGCAGCCCGGCCCGGCACAGCGCACTCAACTGTGCTTCGACGGCGGGTAGTTCGTCCTCGGTGGGCAGGGTGCCGGCGTGCACCCGGGCGCCGTCGCGATAGGCGAGCAGGGCGCTCCGCTTGGCCCGGGCGTCGGCGGCGATCCATTCGGGCCAGTGTTCCGGGTCGGGTTCGCGGTCGGGCGGGAGGGCATCGGCGAGCATCGCCTCGGCCATCAGGTCGAGCAGTTCCCGCTTGTTCTTGAAGTGCCAGTACAGCGCCGGTGACTGCACGCCGAGTTCCCGGGCGAGCCGGCGGGTGCTGAGCCCGTCGATGCCCTCCTCGTTGAGCACCCGCAGCGCGGTGCGCACCACCTCGTCGCGTTGCAGCGCCATGCGATCGGCCTCCCGGTTATCCGCTTGCGGGGCCCACCTTATCGCCGCTAAGTTCCGACCCGGAGTTTATCACTGATAAGGAAACAAGGAAGCGATGACCAAGGACCCCGCATGACCTCACCGACGACCGACCCGGAGCCTCAGCACCTCCGCCACCGCCTCCTGCCCGACACCACCCCCTGGCGCTCCTCCCGGGACTTCCGCCTGATCTGGACCTCCGGCACGGTCACCCTGCTCGGCTCGGTCTTCACCATGACCGCGATCCCCCTGCAGATCGCCGACCTCACCGGCTCACCGCTCGCCGTGGGAGCCGTCGGCGCCGCCGAACTCCTGCCCACCGTCCTGTTCGGCCTCTACGGCGGCGTCCTCGCCGACCGTGCCGACCGCCGCAGCGTCGCCCTGGCCACCGAGGTCGCGCTCGCCGCGCTCAGCGCCCTGCTGCTGGCCAACGCGCTGCTCGACACGCCCGCCGTCTGGCCGCTCTACCTCGCCGCGGCACTCGCGGCGGCGATCCAGGGCCTCCAGCAGCCCTCGTTGGAGGCGATGGTCCCCCGGCTGGTGCCACCGGAGCAGCTGGTGGCGGCCGGAGCGCTGCTCTCGCTGCGCTGGAGCATCGGCGGGGTGGCGGCCCCGGCGGCCGCCGGACTACTGATCGCGAGCGCCGGCGTCCCGGTGGCTCACCTGGTCGACCTGGCCACCTTCCTGCTGTCGATCGCCCTGCTCGCCCGGCTGCGGCCGGTCCCCTCCGAGCGGGACGCCGAAGGGCCGCCGCTGCGCGAGTTCGCCGAGGGCGTCCGGTACGCGGCCCGCAGGCCGGACCTCCTCGGCACCTACCTGGCCGACCTCGCCGCCGCCGTCCTGGCCCTGCCCACCGCACTGTTCCCGTTCCTGGCCGCGGAGTTGAACGCGACGTGGGCGCTCGGGCTGCTCTACTCCGCGTCCGCCGCCGGCGCCCTGCTCGCAGCCGCGGCCGGCGGCTGGACCGGTCGGGTGCACCGACACGGACGGCTGGTCCTGCTCTCGGCCGCCCTGGTCGGCGCGGCCACCGCGGCGACCGCCGTCGCCCCCGGCCTGTGGGCCGTACTGCCCTGCCTGGCCCTCGCGGGCGCCGCCCACTGGATCGGCGACACCTTCCGCAGCGCCATCTGGAACCGGTCCGTTCCGGACGAACTCCGCGGCCGGACCGCCGGCCTGGAGCTGCTGATCGGCTCCGCCGGGCCGGCTCTCGGCGACCTCCGCGCGGGTGGGCTGGCCGCCCGCCGGGGCATCCGGGCCGCGCTGGGCACCGGCGGCCTGCTCTGCCTGGGCGGCAGCGCCGTCCTGGCCGCCGCCCTCCCCGCGCTGTGGCGCTACGACCAGCACACCCAGCAGACCGGGCGTACCGAACGGGTCGGCCCGGCCCGACCGCTCCCCTCTCCATCAGGTCCGCGTCAAGCGAACTCTTGCCCCGACCACGTCGACTGACGCTTCGCCAACCATTCACCGCTCCCTGTCTACCCGCATAGATCCGCGGATGGTGACATGGACACCCACCGCCCGGCGTCCCGTGCCGGGCCCGTGACAGGGAGCTCCCCCATGCTTCGCGCCCACCGCCTCGCCCCTGCTGTCGCCACCGTGGTGCTCGCCGCGGCCGCCCTCGCGACCGCCGGTACCGCCCACGCGGCCCCCGCCCGCACCGGCGCCGCCCGCACCGGCACCGCCCTCGACATCAGCTGCTCGCAGGCCTACCTCCCGCTGCCCGACTCCGCCTGCACCCCGGGGGTCACCAACCCGGACGTCACCCAGGACACCATCGACTCCACCATCTGCGTCCCGGGCTACAGCACCTCGATCCGCCCCTCCACCTCGTACACCAACCGCCTGAAGGTCCAGCAGATCGCCCAGTACGGCTACGCGGACACCAGCACGGCGGACTACGAGGAGGACCACTTCATCCCGCTGTCCCTCGGCGGCCACCCCACCGACCCCGGCAACCTCTGGCCCGAGCCGCACTACGCCACCGACTCCAGCGGCCTGACCTCCACCGACAAGGACACCGTGGAGTACAAGCTCTACCGCGCCGTCTGCAACCACCAGGTGGACCTGGTGCCCGCCCAGCAGGCCATCGCCACCAACTGGACCACCGCGGTGTCCGTCCTCGGCCTCGGCTGAGAGCCCCAGCAGAGAAACCGCAACCGAGAACCGCAACCGTCGCGGGCCCTCACAGCCTGAGGGCCCGCGCCGACGCCCGGACCGGCACCGGCAGTTCGGTCCGCCCGCGCAGGCGGCGGTCCACCGCCGCGGCCACCGCCCGGCCCTCGGCGATCGCCCAGACGATCAGCGACTGGCCGCGCCCGGCGTCCCCCGCGACGAACACGGCGTCGGCGGCGGTGCCGAAGCCGTCGTCCCGCTCCAGCGTGCCCTCCGGCCCGATGCCCAGGCCGAGTTGGGCGTACAGCGGCTGGTCCGGTTCCGGCCCGGTGAAGCCCAGCGCGAGCAGCGCCAGCTCCGCCGGGAGTGCCCGCTCGGTGCCCGCCCGGGGGCTGCGGTCGTCCGGCACGGCCTCGGCGAAGCGGACGGCGCCCAGCCGCCCGTCCGGTCCCGGCTCGAACCCGACCGTGACGGCCGCGAACACCCGCCCGTCGTCCGCCCCGGAGGAGGCAGCGACCGCGCCCGACTCCTCGTGCGAGGTGGTCTCCCGGTACACCTTCGGGTCGACCGGCCACGGCTGCCCCGGCGAACGCCGCTCCGGCGGGCGCGGGTTAATGTCCAGCTGGGTGACCGAGACCGCGCCCTGGCGCAGCGCCGTCCCCAGGCAGTCCGATGCGGTGTCCCCGCCGCCGACGATCACCACCCGCAGGCCCCGCGCGGACAGCGGCGAGGCGCTGACGTCCCCCTCGTCCACCCGGTTCGCCCAGGTCAGGTACTCCATCGCCGGGTGCACCCCGGCCAGCCCGCGCCCGGCCAGCCCGCGGCCGGACACCCCCGGCTCCCGGTGGGCGCCGGCACCCACCGCGACCACCACCGCGTCGTGCTCCGCCCGCAGCTGCTCGCCCGTGACGTCCCGCCCGGCCCACACCCCGGTACGGAACTCCGTTCCCTCGGCCCGCATTTGGTCGAGCCGACGCTCCAGCCGGTGCTTCTCCAGCCGGAACGGGGGGATCCCGTAGCGCAGCAGCCCGCCCGCGCGGTCGGCCCGTTCGTAGACGATGACCGCGTGCCCGGCGCGGGTCAGCTGCTGGGCGGCGGCCAGCCCGGCGGGGCCCGAGCCGATCACCGCCACCCGTCCGCCGGGCTCCGGCCGCTCGGGCGGCAGCGGCCGGTCCCAGCCCTCGGCCAGGGCCCGTTCGACGATCGCCAGCTCCACGTTCCGGATGGTCACGGCCGCGCCGTCGATGGCCAGCACGCAGGCGCTCTCGCAGGGCGCCGGGCAGAGCCGCCCGGTGAACTCCGGGAAGTTGTCGGTGGCCAGCAGCCGGGCGGCCGCGGCCCGCCAGTCCCCGTCCGCCACCAGCCGGTTCCACTCCGGCACCAGGTTCCCCAGCGGGCAGGCCGAGTGGCAGAACGGCAGTCCGCAGTCCATGCAGCGGGCCGCCTGCCCGCCGACCACCGGCGGCGGCGTCCCCGTCCGGTACACCTCCCGCCAGTCCGCCAGCCGCTCCCGGGCCTCCCGCCGCGCCCGCTCCGCGCGCGGGGTGGTGAGGAAGGCCATCCGCCCTGCCATCGGATCTGCCATCACGGCCTCCGGCGGTGCGCATCGACTCCGGTCGGCGGCCCGCCGCACCGGGCCCACCCACCGGCGTGCCACCGTGTGGCCACGGTACGCCCACGAAGCAGCGGACGAAACCCGCGGCCTCCGGGAACCCGACCCCGGCCCTCCACTGCCGTGAGCACGCCAGGGAGAATCTCCCCCATGACCCACACCGTTCTGATCGCCGAGGACGACCGCGCCATCCGCGAATCGCTCACCCGCGCCCTGACGCTGGAGGGCTACCGGGTGCGGATGGCCGCGGACGGCACCCAGACCCTGGCCGTCCTCGCCGAGCAGCGCCCGGACGTCCTGGTACTCGACGTGATGATGCCCGCGCCGGACGGCCTGGAGGTCTGCCGCCGGCTGCGCGCCGCCGGGGACCGCACCCCGGTACTGATGCTCACCGCCCGGGTGGAGGTCCCCGACCGGATCGCCGGCCTGGACGCCGGCGCCGACGACTACCTGGTCAAGCCCTTCGACGTGGACGAGCTGTTCGCCCGCCTGCGCGCCCTGCTGCGCCGCAACCCGCCCGCCGAGACCACCGAGGACGTGCTGACCGTCGCCGACCTGCGGGTCGAGCCGCCCGCCCGCCGGGCCTGGCGCGACGGCCAGGAGCTGGAGCTGTCCCGCACCGAGTTCGACCTGCTGGAGCTGCTCACCCGCAACGCCGGCGCCGTCCTGGACCAGACCACCCTGTACGAGCGGATCTGGGGCTACGACTTCGGCCCCGGCTCCAAGAACCTCGCGGTCTTCATCGGCTACCTCCGCCGAAAACTCGACCGCCCCGGCCTGTCCCCGCTGATCCACACCGTCCGCGGCGTCGGCTACACGCTGCGCGAGCCGTGACCGGCCCCGCGGGCCGCCGCCTGCCGCGCCCGGGCCTGCGCACCACCCTCTCGCTCGCCTTCGCGGCGATGGCGGCCCTGGTCGCGGTGGTGATCGGCACGCTCGGCTACCACGCCGCCGCCGCGCTGATCCGGGACGACGAGTCGGACGACTTCAACTCGGCCGTCCACGCCGTCAGCGGCCAGGTCGACCGGGAGAAGCTCTACCCGGGGGACTTCAACGGCCCCGGCGGGCTGAGCGAGCAGCTGCTGCACCCGATCCGGGTCACCGCCCAGCCCCTGGACTCCACCGGCACGATCCTCCCGGGCACCGCCCGGCTCGCCCTGCCGACCACCGCGGACGACCGCGAGCTGGCCGGCGCCGACGCCCCGGCCCGAACGGTGACGAACGTGCGCCACCTCGGCGGCGTCACCTGCCGGGTGGGCGTGGTGTCCCTCGGCGGCGGCCGGGGCGCCGTCCAGATCGTCCAGCAACTCGACGACATCGAGAGGCTGTTGGAGGTGCTGCGGCACCAGATGGTGGCCGTGGTGGCGGCCGTCGTCCTGGTGGCGGGCGGCGCCGGCTGGCTGGTCGCCGGCCGGATCACCGGCCGGCTGGTCCGGCTCACCGACGCCGCCGAACGGGTCGCCGCCAGCGGCCGGCTGGACGTCCCGGTGCCCGCCTCCGGGACGGACGAGGTGGGCCGGCTCGGCCGCGCCTTCGACCGGATGCTGGTCCGGCTCGCCACCGCGAAGGAGAACCAGCGCCGCCTCGTCCAGGACGCCGGCCACGAGCTGCGCACCCCGTTGACCAGCCTGCGCACCAACCTCTCGGTGCTGCCCAGCATCGACCGGCTGCCGCCCGCCGAGAGGACCGCGCTGCTCGCCGACCTGGCCGAGGAGGCCAGGGAGCTGACCCAGCTGGTGGAGGAGCTGGTGGCGCTGGCGGCGGACCGCAAGGCGGACGAGGACCCGGTCGAGGTGCTGCTCGCCGAGGTGGTCCGGGAGGCCGCCGCCCAGGCCCGCCGGCGCAGCGACCGGGAGATCACCGTGACCGTGGACGCCACGGTCGTCATCGCCCGCCCCGACGCACTGGCCCGCGCGGTGGGCAACCTGTTGGACAACGCGGCCAAGTTCGACCCGGCCGGGACCTCCCCGATCGAGGTGGTGGCGCGCGGCCCGCGGGTCGAGGTCCGCGACCGCGGCCCGGGCATAGACGAGGCCGACCTCGACCGGGTCTTCGACCGTTTCTACCGGGCCACCGCCGCCCGCAGCCTGCCCGGCTCCGGCCTCGGCCTGGCCATCGTCGCCGAGGTGGCCCGCTCGCACGGCGGCACCGCCTTCGCTGCCAACCGCCACGGCGGCGGCGCGGTGATCGGCTTCACCCTCGGCGGCTGAAGCGGCTGACGCGGCCGCGGCGCCTGACGCGGCCGAGAGCTGGCGAGAGCTCGCGAGAGCTGGCGAGCACGACGAACGGGCCCCGGCACGATGCCGGGGCCCGTTCCGCGATCGGTCTCAGCCGGCGGCCAGCAGCCCCCGCCCGAGCCAGTCGGCGTTGTCCTTCACGCCCGGCAGGACGAAGAAGTACCCGCCACCGGTCGGCGAGATGTAGTCCACCAGCGGCTCGTCGATCAGCCGGGTCTGGGTGGCCTCGAACTGCCGCACCACGTCCTGCTGGTAGCAGCAGAACACCAGTCCCATGTCCAGGTTGCCCGCCTTGTCGACGCCCCGGTCGTAGTTGAAGCCGCGGCGCAGGATGCGCGAGGTGTCGGTGTCGGCGGTGCGCGGGTTGGCCAGCCGGATGTGGGCGTTGAGCGGGATCGCCGTGCCGTCCGGGTCCTTGCCGTAGTCCGGCGCGTCGTTCTCCTGGTGCCCGTCCAGCGGCGCGCCGGTGTCGCGGCGGCGGCCGAACATCTTCTCCTGCTCGCTGAGCTTGACCCGGTCCCAGAACTCGATCAGCATCCTGATGATCCGGATCACCTGGTAGCTGCCGCCCGTGGCCCAGGCGGGCTCGCCCGTGCCGTCGGTGACCCAGACCAGCTTGTCCATCTCCCGGGCGGACTTGGTGTCCGGGTTGACGATGCCGTCCTTGAAGCCGAGCAGGTTGCGCTGGGCGCCGTCCGGGCGGGACTGGTTCTGGAAGCCGTCGATCCGCCAGAGGATCTGCATCGCGCCCCGGGTGTGCCGGGTGATGTCGCGCAGCGCGTGCAGCACGGTGTCCTGCTGGTCGGCGCAGATCTGCAGGGAGAGGTCGCCGTGCAGTTCGGCGGGCTGCAGGTTGTCGTTGGGGAAGGTCTTCATCGGCGTCAGCTTGACGGGCTTGGCCTTGGCCAGCCCGTAGCGGTCGTCGAACAGCGAGGCGCCGACGCCGACGGTGACGGTGAGGTTGTCGGTGGGCACGGTGGGGCCGAGGATGCCGCTGTCCGACGGCGGGGCGCCGACGCCGAGGTCGGGCGGGGTGCCGCCGGCGGTGAGGAAGCGGATCCGGTCGGTGAGGGTCCGGAACAGGTCCTCCAAGCCCTTGCGGTCCTGGGCGATCACCTGGCAGGAGACGAAGGCCGCGTAGCCGGGGGCCTGGGTGGTGATGCCGGCCTGGTGGTCGCCGTGGAACGGGACGGCCCCGGTCTTCGACTGGTGGCCGTCGCCGGCCGCGGCCGGCTCGGCGCCGAGGGTGAACGCCCCGCCGGCCAGTACGGCGGCCCCCGCGCCCGCGCCGAGCGCGGCCCGGACGAAGCTCCGGCGGGCCGGGCCGGCCGGGCAGCCGCCCTGGTCGGCGACCGGCTGGGCGGCTGCCGCGGCGACGGCGTGCGGGAACGGGCAGGAGCCGGTGGCTGCGGTGCGGTCGGACATCAGGCGGCCTTCCGGATCTCGAGCAGGGCGGGGACGGGCGAGAGGTCTTCGAGCAGTTGGCCGGTGGCGCCGTTCAGCTGACGACGGCTGTCGGCGGGCAGCTTGTCGAGCGGGGTCCAGCCGTCGCCGGTGTGCGCGGCGGCGACGAGGTCCCCGACCCGCTTCATCCCGGCGTTGACCCGGACCAGCACCTGCGGGTCGCGCTCGTCGAGCAGCGGCTGCAGCAGGGTCAGCAGTTCCTGGGTGCCGGCCAGGTTGGCCTGGGTGGTGGCCAGGTTGGTGCCGCTGCCCATGTCGGTGTCGCCGGTCAGCTCGAACTGGAGGGTGTTCTCCAGGATCTCGTGGGCGCGCAGCGGGAGGTCGCCCGGGTCGAAGTCCTGGGTGGGGAAGTCGTGCACCAACTTGGCGACGTTCTGCGCGAGTTCGTCGGCGACGGGCGTCAGCTCGGCGGCGGACTGGCCGTGCCAGAGGCCGTACTCCATCCGCAGGAAGCCGGTGAAGCCCGGGTCCTGGGCCCGGTCGGCGTAGCCGTCGGCGCGGCCGTCGATCTTCTTGTCGAGGTCGGCGAAGGTGCCGTAGGCGGCGCCGAGCGAGGCGTACTGCAGGTGGGCGGTGAGCCAGTCGGCCTTGGCGGTGGCGAGGTCACCGGAGTGGATGTCGACCTGGATCTTCTGGGTCTGCGTCATCAGGGTCGCGAGGCCCTTGTTGACGTAGTCCTTGTAGCTGTCCAGCGGGGCCTTGAGGTCGTCCTCGGAGACCGGCTTGACGGCCTTGACCTCGGCGCCGCCGGTGAGGTGCACGGTGGCGGAGGTGACGGCGGTGCCGCCGGTGGGCACGCAGCGCCAGGCGTAGTCGCCGGAGCCGATGGTGGCGGTCAGCGCGCGGGTGGTGCCGGGAGCCAGGCCCTCGATCTCGCCGTAGACCGCGCCGCTGCCCGGGTTGACGAGGTAGACCTCGGACACCTTGTCACCGGTGTTGTGCATCTGGAACACCTGCTGGCCCGGCTGGGGGCTGCCGAAGCCCTTGCCGCACTCCTTCTCGGAGACCGCGACGGTGGCGGAGCTGTCCTGCTTGCCGCCGCTGACGGCGATCACGGCGCCGGCCACCACGACCGGGACGGCGATCGCCGCGGTCGGCAGCACCCAGCGCGGCCGCCCGCCGCGCACCGGCTCGGCCTTCTCCTCCGCCTTCTCCTCCGCCCTCCCCGCAGCCGAGGCCGTACCCGAAGCCGCACCTGCGGCCGCACCCGAGGCCGGGGCCGCACCCGCAGCCGACGCCGCCGGAGCCGCCTTGCCGCCCCGCACCCCCTCGATGAACAGGGTCATCACGATGCTCAGGTAGGCGATGTAGCCCACGACCTGGAGCACCGTCATGGTGACGGTCAGGTTGAGGGTGCCCTGGACGAGCGTGGCGTACCAGGAGGAGGCGTCCAGGTGCCCGCTCAGGTCGAAGGCGTACGTGCCGCCGCCGCCGACCAGCCCGGACTCCTGGAGGTCCCGCAGGCCGTAGCCGAGCACGCCCGCGGCGACCACGATCAGCCCGGCGCCGGTGATGGTGAAGAACTTGGTGAGGTTCATCCTCAGGGCCCGGCGGTACAGCCCCCAGCACAGGCCGACGGAGAGCAGCAGCCCGACGGCGGCGCCGATCAGCGGCCCGGTGGACTCGCCGGCGGTGCGCGCGTTGGTCCACAGGAAGAGCGAGGTCTCCAGCCCCTCACGGGCGACGGCGAGGAAGCTGGTGAGCACCAGCGCGCCCGCGCCCATCGCCAGCGAGGCCCGGACCTTCTCCTTGATGTCGGCGGAGAGGGTGCGCGCGGAGCGGCGCATCCAGAACACCATCGCGGTGACGAAGCCGACGGCGATCAGGCTCAGCACTCCGCCGAACGCCTCCTGGGCGCGGCCGGAGAGGTTGGCGGCGGTGAAGGTGAGCACCGCGCCGAAACTGAGGCTGAGTGCGACGGCCGCCGCGACGCCCGTCCAGACCTGGGGCAGTCGCCCCTGCTGGCCGGCCCGCACCAGCGTGGCGACCAGGATCGACACGATCAGGCCGGCTTCCAGCCCTTCGCGCAGCCCGATCAGAAAGCTGGGAAACGCCTCATCCCACATGCAGCGGGCTCCTCCCCCGGGCCGCCCCGGGTTGTACCTGTCCTCGACCGCTCCGCCGGGGGTGACGGCGGAACGGCACGGCGAACGCCCCGGACCCGAGGGTCCAGGGCGTTTCGCTTAGCTTAGGCAAACCTTAGAGCGGCCGCGGTCAACTGCACCCCCGGTTCAGGTAAGGGTTCGGTATGGGAACACCCATGCGTCGGCCAACTCCGCACGCCACCGGCCCGACGGGGAGATCTGCGTCACCCCCACCACTGCTCGGGCGCCGTCCCGGGCTCCGGCCCCGGAGGGGCCGTCACCGGTTCGGCGCAGCACACCAGCAGCTCCCCGTCCTCCGTCTCGGTGACCAGGAAGCCCCGTTCCCGCAGGACGAGCGCGGCCGCCCCGCTCACCGCGGCCCGCGCCGGTCCGGACGGCGGCCCGTCCGCCTCCGGGCCGGGGGACCAGCCGACCGCCACCCCCTCGGGGTGACGGTCGACCGACAGCGGTGAGGCGCCCGACGCGGTGTCGAACCCGGCGCGGGCCAGGGCCTCGATGACGTCCTCGAAGAGTTCACGGTGATCCACCATTGGCGCAGCGTAGGCCCGGGCCCGCGCGGCGCCCGGACGCGGCGCGCGCCGAAACGCTTCAGCTGCACCCGGGCGCAGCATCGCCCCGCCCACCCCGGCGGCGGCCAGCCGATCGGACGTCAGGGCCCCCCGTCCGGCCCGACACGAGCGGCCGGACGGCCCGATGGACGTGCACAGTCGGCCCCCTGCCGACAGCATGACAGAGTAAGCGCTCCATCACCCTGAGCAACGGGTCCAGCGAACCCCCAGGTCCGTGCGCCGGTCCGCCCGGCGGGCCCGTATCGAGAGGTCCCATGATCACAACACTTCGCCGGCCGGCGTCCTCGCCGACGGGCCTCCACGCCGGCACGCCGAGAACGCCGGGGAGCCCGTCGTGAGAACCGACCAGCAGTCGCAGCCGGGACCGGTGACCAGCACCCGCGCCAAACCGGCCAACCCGGCCGAAGCCCTCGCCGACTGGGCCGACGGCCGGCTCGGCATCTACTCCCTCGCCAAGGCCAACCTGCGCAAGATCTTCCCGGACCACTGGTCCTTCATGCTGGGCGAGATCGCGCTCTACACCTTCGTCATCATCATCCTGACCGGCGTCTGGCTGACCCTCTTCTTCAACCCGAGCATGGGCGAGGTCGTCTACGACGGCTCGTACGTCCCGCTCAAGGGCATCCGGATGTCCGAGGCCTACGCCTCCACCATCAACATCAGCTTCGAGGTCCGCGGCGGCCTGCTGATGCGCCAGATCCACCACTGGGCGGCCGTGGTCTTCATCGCCTCGATGCTGACCCACATGCTGCGGGTGTTCTTCACCGGCGCCTTCCGCAAGCCCCGCGAGATCAACTGGATCTTCGGCGCGCTGCTGCTGTTCCTGGGCATGTTCGACGGCTTCATGGGCTATTCGCTGCCGGACGACCTGCTCTCCGGCACGGGCATCCGGTTCATGGAGGGCGCGGTCCTGGCCGTCCCGATCGTCGGCACGTACCTGCAGTTCTTCATCTACGGCGGCGAGTTCCCGGGCACCGACATCATCCCGAGGCTGTTCACCGTCCACATCCTGCTGATCCCGGGGATCATGGTGGGCCTGCTCGCGGCGCACCTGATCCTGGTCTTCTACCACAAGCACACCCAGTTCGCCGGACCCGGCCGCACCAACGACAACGTGGTCGGCATGCCGCTGATGCCGGTGTACATGGGCAAGGCCGGCGGCTTCTTCTTCCTGGTCTTCGGCGTGATCTCGTTCATGGCGGCGATCGCCACGATCAACCCGATCTGGGCGTACGGCCCGTACCGGCCCGACCAGGTGTCCACGGACGCCCAGCCGGACTGGTACATGGGCTTCTCCGAGGGCCTGATCCGCGTGATGCCGGGCTGGGAGATCAGCGTCTGGGGCGGCCACACCCTGAACCTCGGGGTGTTCATCCCGCTGATCGTCTTTCCGACGGTGCTGCTGGCCATCTGGTGCTGGCCGTTCCTGGAGGCCTGGGTCACCGGGGACCGCGGCGAGCATCACATCGCCGACCGGCCGCGCAACCACCCGGTCCGCACCGGCTTCGGCGTGGCCTGGATGGGCCTCTACCTGATCCTGCTGGCCGGCGGCGGCAACGACCTGCTGGCGACCCACTTCCACCTGTCGATCAACGCGATCACCTACGCCGTGCGGGCCGGCTTCTTCGCCGTGCCGGTCGCCCTGTTCGTGATCACCAAGCGCTGGTGCCTGGGCCTGCAGCGCCGCGACAAGGAGAAGGTGCTGCACGGCCGGGAGACCGGCGTCATCAACCGGCTCCAGCACGGCGAGTTCGTCGAGGTGCACGCGCCGCTGCCGCAGGGCCGGCTGTACACCCTCACCTCGCACGAGCAGCCCGAGCCGGTCGAGCTGGCGCCCGAGGTGGACGAGAACGGCGTGGTCCGCAAGGCCGGGCTGTGGACCCGCACCCGGGCCAAGCTGTCCCGCGGCTTCTACGGCCAGGGCAGCCAGATCCCCAAGCCCACCGTCGAGGAGCACGAGGAGATCACCAGCGGCCACGGCCACCACTGATCACCCTCCTGGCGCTCACCGCCGACATCCGCCCGGGCCGCCGGCCGCGCGGCCCCGCCCTCACCCGCCTGGTGGCCGACTAC
>NZ_JBHXEG010000006.1:0-59958 GCF_042724935.1 Kitasatospora sp. NPDC127060 | reverse complement strand
TTATTGGAGATGGTGCATACCCCCCGGCCCCCGACCACCACTGCAACCCCGGCGGGCCCCGTCTGGGGCCGGCCGCGCCGCCCTCGGGGGGGCCCCCCCGACGTTCGTGCGCGCCGTCAGCCGCCAAGGGCCGCCGGGAGGACGGCGAACAGCGCCGCCGCCAGGGTGACGGCGAGGCAGAGCGCCGCCCAGCGGGTGCAGATCCGGCGGCACTCGGCGCGGTAGCGGGCGGCCAGCCGGCGGCAGCGGTCGACGGCGCGGTCCACGACCTCCTCGGCGTAGCGCAGCCGGTCGGCGGCGTAGGCCTGTTCGAGGCCCTCCCGCTCCGCGTCCGGCAGCCAGGGGAACTGCGCGGCGAAGGCCCGGGCGTCCCGTTCGGCGGCCGCTACCTCCGCCTCCCAGGCCAGGAAGCCCTCGATGCGGGCGATCTCCACCCGGGAGTTCACCCGGCCGCCGCCGGCCGGCCCGCCCCGGCGCGGGCTCCGCGCCCGCGGCGGACGCTGTCTGCCACCCATGACCGCTCCTCAGTTCCTGTCGGGTCGTCCCGCCGGATTCCTGCGGGAACGGGCTCCTGCGGGGCATCGCTCCGCGACCACGCAACTACTACCAGCGACGAACCGCAGGTGGCAGGCGGCTCGCCACGGCTCCGGATGCCCGGAAAAACTTGCGTGCCACGCACTATTGCGCACTACGCACCTTTTCGGGAGAGTGGAGCACATGACGAACGGGCAGCCCGGCCTGCGGGAACGGAAGAAGGCCGCGACGCGGGAGGCACTGAGCTGGGCCGCACTGCGCCTGGCGGTGGAGCGGGGGCTGGAGAACGTCCGGGTGGAGGACATCGCAGCCGCGGCCGGAGTGTCCCCGCGCACCTACAACAACTATTTCTCCAGCAAGGCCGAGGCGATCGTCTTCCGGCACCGCAACCGGGTCCTGCGGGCCGCCGAGGCCCTGCGGGCCCGCCCGGCGGGGGAACCACTCTGGGAGGCGCTGACCCAGTCCCTGGTCGAGCCCTTCGAGGGCCCGGACCAGGCGCCCGACGCGCGCTGGGTCACCGCCGTACGGCTGCTGCTGCGCGAACCCTCGCTCCAGGCCGAGTTCTTCCGCGGCGGCGCCGAGACCCGGGCCGAACTCACCGCGGCGATCGCCGCCCGGACCGGCACCGACGCCGACCGGGACCTCTACCCGAAGTTGGTCGCCTCGGCCGTGCTCTCCGCACTGCAGGCCTCCAACGAGCAGTACCTGGGCGCCGATCCCGCACTGCCGTTCAAGGCGGTGTTCGCCGAGGCGCTGCGGCAGCTGGCGGCCGGACTGCCCGATCCGTCGTCGTGACGAACCAACCGTCCCAGAGGGGGAATCGAGATGACCAACGACGTCGTCATCGTCGGCGCCGGCCCGGTCGGGCTGTTCCTGGCCTGCGAACTGGCGCTGGCCGGAGTCCGGCCGGTGGTGCTGGACCGGCTGCCCGAGCGCTCCGGTGAACAGAAGGCCAACGGGCTGGTCGGCCAAGTGCTCCGGCTGCTCGACCACCGCGGCCTCCACCAGCCGCTCAGCGGCGCCCCGGGGGTGCCGCAGCCGGTGCCGCGCTTCGTGTTCGGCGCCTTCCCGCTGGACCTGCACCGCCTCGACGCCAACCCGCTGCACGCCGTGCCCGTACCGCAGCACCGGATCGAGGAGGTGCTGGAGGAGCGGGCCCGCGAACTGGGCGTCACCGTGCGCCGCGACCACGAGGTCACCGGCCTCACCCAGGATCCCGCCGGGGTGACGCTCGACCTCCACGGCCCGGACGGCGCCGGGCGGTTGCGCACCCGCTACCTGGTCGGCGCGGACGGCGGCCGCAGCACCGTCCGCAAGCTCACCGGGATCGGCTTCCCCGGCGTCACCTCGCCCGACCCGGTCTCCCGGATCGCGCACGTGCTGCCGCCCGAAGGAATCCGCGGCACCGACGACGGCGCGTTCCTGCTGCCCGGCTGCCCGACCCCGTTCCGCCCGTACACCCACACCCGCACCGACCACGGCGTGTTCGTGATCGCCCCCTTCTCTCCGGACGCCGTCATGGTCGCCACCCTGGAGTGGGGCGGCCCGCCGGTGGACGAGCGCGCCCCGCTCACCCTGGACGAGCTGCGCGCCAGCATCCACCGGGTCACCGGCGCCGACCTGGCGCTCGCCCCGGCCCGCACCTCCGGCCGGCACACCCCACGGCGCACCGTCGGACACAACACCCGGCTCGCCGAGCGCTACCGCGACGGCAGGGTGCTGCTGGTCGGCGACGCCGCCCACGTGCACGCCGCGACGGGCGGCCCCGGCCTCAACCTCGGTCTTCAGGACGCCGCCAACCTCGGCTGGAAGCTCGCCGCCGAGCTCCAGGGCTGGGCCCCGCCCGGCCTGCTGGACAGCTACCAGCGGGAGCGCCGCCCGGTCGGCGAGCGGGTGTTCATGCACTCCCAGGCGCAGACCGCCCTGATGTCCCCCGGCCCCGCGGTCACCGCCCTGCGCGCCCTGGTCGGCGAACTGCTGGCCCACGACGACAACCTCGCCCGGATCGCCGCCCTGATGGCCGGCAGCGACGTCCGCTACGACACCGGCTGCCCGCACCCGCTCGCCGGCGGCTTCGCCCCGGAGCTCTCCGTCGACGGCTCCCGGCTGGCCGAACTCGCCCGCAGCGGCAGGCCGTTGGTGCTCGACCTGACCGGCGGCGCGCTCGCCCTCGCCGACCGGGCGGCGCCCTGGAAGGACCGGGTCGACGTGGTGACCGCCCACCCGGAGCAGGCCCCGGCCGGCGCGCTGCTGCTGCGCCCGGACGGGTACGTCGCCTGGGCCTGTGCCCCGGACGACGCCGACCCGCAGGGGCTGGACCGGGCGCTGCGCGACTGGTTCGGCGAGCCGCGCGGCTGATCCCGAGCCCGGGGAACACCCCCCGAGCCGGAACATCCACGCGCGGTGACGGTGCGTCAACTAGGGTCGTCGCGGCCCGCTCCACCGGGGGCGGGCACCCACGGGACGAACGGGGAACCATGCGCATCGGAATCATCGGCACCGGCACGGTCGGGCAGACCCTGGCGGACAAGCTGGTCTCACTCGGCCACCAGGTGACCCTGGGCTCCCGCACCAAGGACAACGAGAAGGGGCGGGCCTGGGCCGAGCAGGCCGGCCCCGCCGGCGGCACCGGGACCTTCGCCGAGGCGGCGGCCTTCGGCGAGGTGGTGCTGAACGCCACCGGCGGGACGGTCTCGCTGGCGGCGCTGCGCGCGGCCGGCGCCGAGCACCTCGCCGGGAAGCTGCTGATCGACGTCTCCAACCCGCTGGTGTTCGGCCCCGAGGGCGTCACCCTCGCCCCGGTGAACACCGACAGCGTGGGCGAGCAGATCCAGCGCGAGTTCCCCGGGGCCCGGGTGGTGAAGGCGCTCAACACGCTGAACTGCGAGCTGATGGTCGCGCCGGGGAGGCTGGCCGGTGAGCACAACCTGTTCATCGCCGGGAACGACGCCGGGGCCAAGGCCGAGACGGTCGCGCTGTTGGGCGAGTTCGGCTGGCCGGCCGAGTGGATCGTCGACCTCGGGGACATCACCGGCGCCCGGGCCACCGAGATGATGATGCCGTTCTGGCTCCGGATGATGGGCCACTTCGGCAACGCCGAGTTCAACTACTCCTTCCGGCGCCCCGCGTAGCGGGACCGGGCCCGCCCCTCCACCGGGAGGGGCGGGCCCTTCATGGGCCTCCCGGCCGTGGCCTCCCGACCGTTGGGGGACAATGGACGGCATGTCCCGACGTCGTTCCGCGCCCCGCCCCGCCGCTCCCCGGCTGCTGCCGTCCTCCCCGTGCCCGTGCGGCCTGCCCGCCACCTACGGCGACTGCTGCGGCCGACTGCACCGCGGCCAGGCGAAGGCCACCACCGCCGAGTCGCTGATGCGCTCCCGGTTCAGCGCCTTCGCCGCCCAGGACGAGGCCTACCTGCTGCGCACCTGGCACCCGGACACCCGGCCCGCCGAGGTGGACTTCGACCCGGCGCTGCGCTGGACCGCGCTGGAGGTGGTCTCCACCAGCGAGGGCGGTGCCTTCCACGCCGAGGGCACGGTCGCCTTCCGGGCGCACTGGACCGAGGGCGGCGAGCAGGGCGTGCTCAGCGAGCACAGCCGGTTCGTGCGGCACGAGGGCGCCTGGGTGTACCTGGACGCCCTCTCGCTCGGCTGAGGCTCCCGCCGACGGGTGCCGGCCAGGGCGTGGCTGACAACTCCCGCCGGGCGCGCGACGCGCACCGTCAGCCACGCCCTACAGGTAGTCGTCCAGCCGGCCCAGCGAGAAACCGGCCGCGGTGACGTCGTTGACCACCTTGCGCAGCAGGTCCGGCATGGTGGCCTTCCAGTCGGAGACGCCCCGGAAGTGGGTGAGGATGATGTCGCCCGGGTGGAGCTTGCGGTCGTCGTAGCGCCACTCCATGTGGTCCGGGAAGGCCTCCTCGTTCCACAGCGGCACCGCCTGGACGCCGCAGGAGGCGGCCGCGCGCAGGGTGTCGTCGTTGTACTCGCCGTACGGGGGCCGGAAGAGCCGGGGGCGGACGCCGATCTGCTGCTCCAGCTGGTCCTGCTGGTTGCAGATCTCCTGGCGCTGGGTCTCGTAGTCGAGGACCTTGAGGTTGCGGTGGTTGATGGTGTGGTTGTTGATCTCCACGCCCTGCTTGTGCAGGTCCCGGAAGTAGCCGTAGTTGTCGCGGACCAGGTAGTCGGAGAGGAAGGCGCTGACCGGGATGCCCAGTTCCTGGGCCATCCGGGAGAACTCCGGGTCCTTCTCGAAGCCGTCGTCGATGGTCAGGAAGACCACCTTGTCCTGGGTCGGCACCCGGAACACCACGGGCGGGCGGCCGTCCTTCAGCTTGACGCCCTGGACCGGGGTGAGCGCGGCCCTGGTCGCCGGGCGGGGCGGGGCCTTCAGCGGCGGGCGGTCCAGGCCCCAGCGCTGCGCGGTCTCCACGGCGGCGCGGGCCGCGTTCTCCTGGCGGGCCGCGGCCTCGCCGCTGGCCTCCTCCTCCTGGCGGGCCAGGCCGGGGAGCCGCGCCGGGGCGGCCTCGGGCGGTGCGGCGGCTCCGGCGGCGGGTGCTCCGGCGGCCGGGGCGGGCTTCGGCTGGGCGGCGGGGCCGGCGCAGCCGGTGACCACGGCGGCGAGGCAGACGGCGGCCAGCAGTCCGGTGCGTGCGCCGCTCCGCTTCTGACCTCGACTCAGGTCCTCATTAATGCGACAAGCTGATGGTCCGTTCATAGCTGCTACTGCTCCCCCGCTGGGCGCCCCCGCCAACCTCCCGTCACCCGGCCGGGGCAACGGCACGCCGCCCGCCTTGCCGTTCCTTTGCCGAATCCGCGCGACCGGCCCGAAAACCCTTTGCGGCCGCGGCGCCCGGAAACGGATCATGCGCGCATGACCGACCCCTGGACCGTGACCTCGGCCGATGTGAACACCCCCGAGGCCGCCGAACTGCTGCGCGAGTACTACTACGACGTGGCCAACCGCTACTATCGCCTCCACCTGGGCCGGGAGGGCACCCCGGAGGAGCTGGAGTCCGGCCTCGCCGACACCCCCAGCGACGACCTGGCCGCCCCCACCGGCGTCTTCCTGCTCGGCCGCCACCACGGCGCGGCCCAGTCCTGCGCCGGGCTGCGCCGCCTCGACGCCACCACCGTCGAGCTCACCCGGGTCTTCGTCCGCCCCGGCACGCGCGGCACCGGCGGTGGCGCCCGGCTGCTCGCCGCCGTCGACGAGGCCGCCCGCTCGCTGGGCGCCGAGCGGATCGTCCTGGACACCCGCCTCGACCTGGTCGAGGCCCGCGCCCTCTACCTGCGCAACGGCTACCGGGAGATCCCGGCGTACGGCGACACCGGGCCCTACTCCGAGGTCTGGTACGGCAAGGACCTCACCGAGGCCGCGCGGCTGGGGAGTTGACGGATCTCAGGCCAGGGCCGCGGCCAGTTCGGCGGCCGATGGCGGGTTGGCGCCCGGCCGGGAGACGGTGAGGGCGGCGGCGGTCACCGCCCGGGTGAGGCAGTCGGCGAGGTCGGCGCCGGAGGTTCGGGCGTGCAGGAAGGCGGCCATGAAGGAGTCGCCGGCGCCGACGGTGTCCGCGACCACCACCGGGACGGCCGCCGTCCGCTCCCGGCGCCCCTCGGCGGTGAGCGCGAACGCGCCCTCCGCGCCCAGGGTGACGGCGACCACGGCCGGGCCGAGGGCCAGCCAGCGCTCGGCGACCGCCTCCGCGGGCTCGCCCGGGTAGAGCCAGTCGAGGTCCTCGTCGCTCGCCTTGACCAGGTCGCTCAGCGCCACCCAGCGCTCGACCCGGTGGACGGCCTCCGCCCGCTCGCCCATCAGCGCGGGGCGCACATTGGGGTCGTAGCTGACCGCGGCCCGGTCGCGCCAGCGTTCCACCAGGGCGAGCACCGCGGCGGCGCCCGGTTCGGTGACCGCGCCGATCGAGCCCAGGTGGATCGCGGCGGGGGCGGCGGGCAGTTCGGTCGGCGGCAGCGTCCAGCCGATGTCGAAGGTGTACTCGGCCCGTCCCTGCCCGTCCAGCCGCACCACCGCCGAGGGCGTCCGCGCCACCTCGGCAGCCCGGACCACCACACCCGCCGACTCCAGGTGCGTACGGATCAGCCGCCCGTTGGCGTCCGGCCCCAACTCGGTGAGCAGCACCGCCGGGTGGCCCAGCCGGGCCAGGCCGTACGCGAGGTTGGCCGGGCTGCCGCCGGGGTGGACCAGATCGGGGGCGCCGTCCGTACGGACGATGTCGGCGACGCACTCGCCGATCACCAGGAGGGGTGCGGCGGGGCTGGTCACTCGGCGGCTCCTGGCGTCCGGTGGGCGGGCGGTGTGCGGGGCGCCAGCCTACGGGGTGCGTCCGGGAGCCGTCCGGGCACATGAGTACGGCCGCCGGACCTGGCCAGGTTCTCCGACGGCCGTGGCCTCGTCCGTCAGGGGACGAAGCACTACGAACACTAGGCCCGGCCGGGGAGCGCCGCCAGCACCGTGGGCCGTCCGGGGGACGGCCTCGTGTCGCGCCCCGTCCCCGGTCGGGTCGAATCCCGTCGGCCGGAGCTGACGGTCCACTAGGGTCGTTGCCCGGTGCCTCGCGCACGTACCCCGGCGCTCCGCCGCCCCGGTCCCGGCTCCCGAAGTGGTGATCACCCTGCTCAGGTCCCGTACCGCTCTCGTCCCGGTGCTCGTGCTCAGCGCGGCGCTGCTGTCCGCCGCCGCCCCGCCGGCCACCGCCACGGACGGGCTGGGCGATCCGGTCTTCCCCTCGCTCGGCAACACCGGGTACCGCGCCCTGGCCTACGACCTGTCCTTCGAGTACCGGGCCGACACCCGGACCGTGGACGCCGGCGCGGTGATCACCGCTCGGCTCGACCGGACGCTCGCCTCGCTGTCGCTGGACGCGCTCGGGCTGAACGTGCGCGCTGTCCGGGTCGACGGGCGCCCGGCCCGGTTCGCCGTCCACGACGAGAAGCTGACCGTCACCCCGGCGCACCCGCTGCACCGCGGCGCCACCGCCCGGCTGGCCGTCGAGTACTCCGCCGACCCGCGCGCCGCGCTGCCGCACACCGGCTGGGTCCCCACCCCGGACGGCTTCGCGGTGGCCGGGCAGCCCGCCAGCGCGCACACCGTCTTCCCCTGCAACGACCACCCCGGCGACAAGGCCCGCTTCACCATCGCGGTCACCGCCCCCGACCCGCAGCGCGGCGTCGCCAACGGGGAGCTGACGGAGACCGAACCGCTCGGCGACGGCCGCACCACCCGGCGGTACGTCTCCCGCGAGCCGATGGCCACCGAGCTCGTCCAGGTGTCCGTCGGCGACTACACCGTCCGTGAGCGCCCCGGGCCGCACGGGCTGCGGCTGCGCGACGTCGTCCCGACCGCGCGGGTCGCCGACCTCGCCCCGGCCCTCGACCTCACCGCCGACCAACTCGACTGGGCCGAGCAGCACTTGGGCCCGTTCCCGTTCGAGTCCTACGGCATCCTGCCGGCCGACACCGACGACCCGGCGGCCTTCGCCTTCACCGGGCTGGAGACCCAGACGCTCACCCTCTACAAGCCGGGCTTCCTGCGCCAGCCCGAGCCGAAGATCGGCTCGCACATGATGCACGAGCTGGTGCACTCCTGGTTCGGCGACAGCGTCACCCCCGCCACCTGGGCCGACCTGTGGCTCAACGAGGGCCACGCCGACTTCTACGGCCTCGCCTACCGCTACGAGCGCGGCTGGCCCGACGCCTGGGGCGACACCACCCTGGTCGCCCGGATGCGCCGGCTCTACGGCCTCGCCGACCAGTGGCGGCACGACTCCGGCCCGGTCGCCTCCCCCACCGCCGCGAACCTCTTCGACGACCAGCGCTACACCGGCGGCGCCCTGGTGCTCTACGCCCTACGGGAGAAGGTCGGCCCGGAGACCTTCGACCGGATCGAGCGCGCCTTCCTGCGCGAGCACCGGTACGGCAACGCCAGTACCCGGGACTACGTGCGCACCGCCTCCGAGGTGTCGGGCCAGGACCTGCGCGGCTTCCTGGACGACTGGCTCTACGGGCGGCACACCCCGCCGATGCCCGGGCACCCGGACTGGACGGTGACGCCGGTGACCACCACCCCGCGCGCCGGCGCACGACCGGTCGGGCCCGGCGCACCGGAGGGATCGGGCACGGTCTGACGCGCTTCGCGGGCTCTGATCGGCTTTCGCACGCTCTGCCGCCATTCGCCCGCCGGATCGCGCCGCACTGCGCGTCCGGGCGCCCCCGTGCGCCCCTGGCCGTCCGGGGCGCGGCGGGCCATGGTGGTCCCCACGGCCCGCCTGCCGCCCGGCCTAGCCCCGGCCGGCACGCGGGCCGTCCACCCTCCTCCACTGCCACCGGACACCACCGGCGAAAATGTTCGCGGTCGGGAGGCAACCCCTGAAGGGCTGGACCACCGACCATCGACAGGGCGATCTGCGCTCCCCCGTCGGGGTGTTCACCCTCACCGGCGCGGGCGGCCGGTTGCCCGACCCGGGCAGCCGACCGCGGTACAACCGGTCCGACGCCTTCGTGATGCCCGGCACCGGGTTCGAGGCAGAGCCACTGGCCGGCTCCTTCGACTACGCGGTCGCCGTCGACCACAACCGTGTCCCCGGCTCCACCCCGCTCGACTCCCGCCGCCCGCGCGGCAGCGGGTACGGCGGCGGGACCGGGCTGCACGTCGACCACGCCGAGCCGACCGACGGCTGCGTCAGCATGACCACCGACCGGATGCGGGAACTGCTGCTGGCGCTCGATCCGGCGCTGCACCCGGTGGTGGTGGTGGGGGACGCCGGGGCGCCGGCCCGCTGAAACGCGCCGGTGGCGACCGTAACCCTTGCGGCGCAGCGTCGTTGGACCGGCCATGAAGAAGCGCAGCATGCTCGCCGTCGCCTCGCTCGCCGTCGGCGTGGTCGCCTCCCTGACCGCTCCCAGTGCCCACGCCAGCGCGGTCGGCGGCCAGGAGGGGATGCCCGGGCCGGCGGTCGGCGCGCCGGACTCGGCGCCCGGGCAGGTCGGGGACGCGGGCGGCGTGGTCGGCCAGGCCACCGGGTACGTGACCGGCTCGGCGGACGGCCTGGTGCCGGTCACTCCGGCCTAGGCCCTGTCCGGCCGTCAGACACGCCCTGGTGTGGCCTTTCGGGCTCGGGGAGGGGATGGGCGCGCCGATGTGCGGTCCCCTCCCCGAGCCGGTCCGGGGTCGGTTGCGCACGAGGAGCCAGGCTCCCAACCCGTCGCAGTGGCCGCTGTTGTAGCTGGTGGTGGGGTAGCCCGCCGGTACGGGCGTGCACGGGCAGATCCATGCGCCCGGGCGGGCGAGCTGCATGAACCGGGAGCCGATGCCTCCGCAGCCGGGGACCTGGGACCTGGTGGTTGGTGTTGATGCAGCCGGGCGGGACCGGCGAGCCGGCACAGGTCCGGATGCCGTCCCGGACCTGCTGCGTGAACTAGGCGTCGATGTTGGCACAGCCCGTGCCGTTGCCGGGGTGCTGGGTGAGCAGGAAACACGCTCCCGTGACCGGCTGGGCCGCTGGGGGTCGGCCCCCGCGGCCCAGCCGGTCACGGTCAGGACAGCGGGGCGCCGAGGTCCTGGGTCCACAGGGTGCCGGCCGGGCCGGCGGCTACGCCGACGCCGATGTCCTTGAAGCCGCAGTCGAGCATGTTGGACTGGTGGATGCCGCCGTCCATCCAGCGGGCGAAGACGCTCGCCGCCGTGGTCGGTCCCCGGTCGAGGTTCTCGCCCCACTGGGACCAGCGGTAGCCGGCCGCGGTGATCCGGGCGTCCGCGCGGACGCCGTCGGGGTTGACGTGGTCGAAGAAGCCCCGGGCGGCCATGTCGTCGGCATGCTTCTGGGCCGAGTTGTGCAGTCGGGGGTCGATCCGCAGCGGGGCACAACCCGCCTTGGCCCGTTCGGCGTTGACCAGGTCCACCAGCTGCCGCTCCGGGTTGGGCTGCGGCGCGGCGGGGGTCGGCCGGGACGCGGTCGGCGAGGGCGTCGGCGTAGCGGTCGGGGTGTCGGCGGGGGTCGGCGTCGGGGTGGGCGTGGGGGTGGCGGACGGGGTCGCGAGGAGGGCCGCCGGGGTGTCCAGGGCGGCGGCCGGGGCGGCGGGTTCGGGGGCCGCCGCGCTCGGCGGCTCACTGGGGTTCGTCCAGACCAGGGCCAGCGTGGTGACGGCCACCGCGGCGGCCGCGCCGCCCGCCAGGACGGCCTTGCGGGCGGCGATCCCGGCCCAACTCCCTTGCGCGCCACCGCCGGTGGCGGCACCGGCGCCCGAACCAGTGCCCGCACCGGAACCCGCACCCGCCGCGCCCGCACCACTGCCGGCGGCGGCCGAGTGCGCGGCGGTGGCCGAGTGCGCGGCGGTGGCCGCCGTGTGCTGGAGGTGCAGCAGCGCGGGCGAGGCCGACGGGATCGGCACCATCGCGAGGCCGGCCAGCAGCCCTTCGGCGGGGAAGAGGTCCCGGCCGAGGCCGTCGCAGTTGGCGCAGCCGCGGATGTGCCGGGCGATCCGCTTGCGCCAGACCGAGTTCGGGGTGCCGTCGAACCCGGTGGTGACCTCGGTGAGTTCGGGGCAGCGCGGGTAGGCGCCGAGGGCGCGGACGACGACCCGGCCGGCCTCCAGCTGCTTCTTCATCCGCTGGACGCGCACGGCGGCGTGCTGCGGGGTCAGGTCCAGGGCCTCGGCGAGTTCGGCGCGGGTGAGTTCGCCACTGGCCTCCAGCCACCACAGGGCGAGCAGTTCGCGGTCGTCCGGGTCCAGCCAGCGGGTCGCCTCGGCCACCTCGCGCCGCTGGCCGGACAGGCCGAGGCGCAGGATGGTGAGGTCGGTGAAGTCGGCCCGGGGGTCGGGGACCTCCCAGGTCTCGTCCAGGCCGCCGACGATGGGCTGCTGCTGCCCGGCGGCGTGGCGGCGGCGGACCTGGTTCATGGTGATGGCGACCAGCCAGGACCGGAAGGACTCCGGGTCGCGGAGCCCGTCCAGGCCGTCCAGGGCGCGGATCATGGTCTCCTGGGCTACGTCGTCCACGTCGGCGTGGCCGCGCAGGGCGCGGCCGGCCACGTTGTAGACGAGCGGCAGCCAGGCGGCGACCAGGGCCTCCTGGGCCTGCCGGTCACCTGCCTGCGCCGCGAGCACCAGGGTCGCTCCGGTCCTGTTCTGCACATCAGCGTTCATGGTCCGCGCTCCGTCTTGCCGTGTTTCCGTCCGCCGCTGCCTCCTCGGAGACCTGTGGGGAGTGATCAGATAACAACAATGTGCGCGGAATCGGAAAATCGGACTTCCCGGTGGCCGGGAGTACCGGCCACCGGCGGAGGCGAAACGAGGGGCGGAGGCGGGGGCGCGGGACGGAGGGCGGGGGACGCGGGCGGGGCGCGGCGGCGGGGCGGATCAGGCCGGGGCGGCGAACACCTGCGTCCACCACGGGCCGTCGGCACCCGTCCGCACGCCCACCCCGAGCTGCTTGAACGCGCAGTTCAGGATGTTGGCGCGGTGGCCCGGGCTGTTCATCCAGGACTCCATCACCGCCGCCGGGTCCTTCTGCCCCCGGGCGATGTTCTCGCCCCAGGTGCTCCAGCGGTAGCCGACCGCCTCGATCCGGTGGTCGGCGTGGTAGCCCTCCGGGCTGGCGTGGTCGAAGTAGTTGCGGTCGGCCATGTCGTCGCTGTGCGACTGGGCCGCGCTGGCCAGCCGGGGATCGGCGCCGACCGGGCCGCAACCGGCCTTGGCGCGCTCGGCGTTGACCAGGTCCACGACCTGCTGGGCGTACGAGGCGTTCGGTCCGCCGCCCGCCGGTGCGGCGGCGGCCCGCTGGGCGGCGACCGCCGCGCCGTCGGCGGTCGGGCGGGCGGCCGTCGGGCTCGGCTTCGTGGTGGCGGTGGGCCGGGCGGTCGCGCTCGCCGTGGCGGTGGGCGGGGCCGTCGGAGAGGCGGTGGCGGTCGTGGTGGCGGTCGCGCTCGGGGTGGCCGCCGGGTCCGTCGCCGTCGGGCTGCCCGAACCGGCCCCGGCGCCCACGGGGCCCGCTGCCCCGGCGCCCGGCACCTGGATGCCCTCGTGCGTCCCGAGTTCGGCGGCGATCAGCGAATCGGCCGCGGTCGACTGGCCGGCCAGGTCGCGGTCGGCCTGCTTGCCGCCGTACGCGGCGTACCCGGCCCCGGCCAGTGCGGCGATCAGGCCCGTTCCGGCCACCGCGGCGACCACCGCGGTCACCGGCAGGAACGCGCCGCGCCTGCGACCCCGACGGCCACGGCCGGCATGCCGCTCGGCCGCCCGCCGCGCGGCCCGGCCACCCAGGCGGCCGTGGCCGCCGCTCCCGCTGCCGTTCACCGGGATGATGGTCGTCCTGTCGTCGCTGTTCACGTCGCCACTGCTTTCTGTCCAGGTCGGCTGGTCGGGTGCCGACACCTGGGAGACCCCACGGCGGAACGCCGATAACAGAAAGTCCGAACGAATGTCCGCCGGACAGATCCTGGGTCACGTGACCCGATCACTCGTCCCAGTCGGGTCCCGGGCGGACCCGGGCGGCTCTTGCGGGCTCAGCGGGCGGGGCCGTCCGGGGCCATGTCGTACGTGACGAACATCGTCCGGGTGGCGACCTGGTCGTACTTGCTGCGCGCCCGGTGGTTGTCGTCCGACGTGATCCAGCGCACCGTGTTCCACCCGCGCTCGGCGGCGATCTCCCGCAGCCGGGCCAGCAACTGGTCCACCGCCCCGCCGCCGCGCACCTCGGGCGCCACGAACAGGTCGTCCAGGAAGCCGCCGACCGCGCCGTGCAGCGGTCGGGAGAACGGTCGGAAGTGCGCGAACCCGACCGGCGTCCCGTCCGCGTCCCGGGCCAGCAGCGCCTCCAGCTCGTGCGCCGGGTCGTTCAGCCAGGACCACACCAGCCCGGCCTTCTCCTCCGGCATCGGCACCCGGTAGAACTCGCAGTACCCGCGGAACAGTTCGCGCCAGCGCGGGTAGTCCCCGGCCTCCGGCACGCCGATGCTCCAACGGTTCGCGGCGGCGCTGCTCAACTCGGTCTCCTCGCCAGGTCGGACGGACCCGCCCAGCATGACGGACCGCCGGGCGCCCACCGACCGCCGTCGTGGCCAACAACCACCCGCCGGTACTCCAGTCCGGCAGGCGCGGGCCCACCCGGGAGGGTGAAGCGCTTTCCCGCCTCGGGGCCCATCCCCTACCGTGGGTCACCCCGATGGCACGGAGCGGAGGTTCCCTGCGGTGGACGAGCCGATGACGGAGTACCAGAGCCACACCTGGGAGGACGAGAACGGAGGCCGGTTCATCATCCTCTACCCGGGCGCCGAGAAGGCCGACGAGGAGGGCGAGGCGCGGCTGCGCGCGATGGGCGCCCGGGAGTTGGCGGCCCTCCGGGAGCGGGAGGCGGCGGAGCGGGACGGGGCGGAACCCGGCCCCGGCGGATGGCGCCGCTCCGTCACCGTCAGCCTCGGCGATGCCACGCCGCTGCCCGGTCCCCGGCTCGACCCGGAGTGGCTCCGCGCCTGGTGCGCGGAGACCGAGGCGGCCCTCCCCGGGTTCACCCGCTCCTTCGCCGAGCGGTACGGCTTCCCGCCCGGCGAGAACGCGCTGGCCCCCGCCACGGAGCACAGCCTCCGGGCCGCGGACGCGCTCGCCGAACTGCTGCCGCTCCCCGCCGATCTGGCCACGCTCCACCGGGCGCTCGCCGGGGCGTCCCTGCCGGACGTCGACAACGGCTACTTCATCCATGCGCCGGAGACGGTCACGGCGCAGCTGCGCGACTACGGCGTCCCGGCCGTCGAGGGCGAGCGGCTGCCCCTGGTCTTCGGCAGTGACGGCGGTGGCCACCTGTTCGCGACCGGACACACCGGGCGGGTCTGGAGGTCGGCCACGGCCTCCGTGGACGGCGGCTTCGAGCTCGTCGCCGGCACCCTGGAGGACTTCCTCCGGGAGATCGGCGGGCTGATCGCCGACCGGTGAACCCCGGGCCGGCTCCCGGTGCCCGGGCCGGGCGCCGGGAGCGGCGGGGTCAGAGGCGCTCGGGCACCGGGTTGCCGACCGCCTCGATGGCGCGGCGGACCGGCACCTTCGCCAGCACCAGGAAGCCGATCACGAAGAAGATCAGCAGCGAGATGATCGCCGAGCGGTAGCTGCCGGTGATCTGGTAGGCGAGGCCGAAGACCAGCGGGCCCATCCAGCTGGTGCCGCGGTCGCTGACCTTGTACAGGCTGAAGTACTCGGCCTCCTTGCCGGCCGGGATCAGGTGCGAGAACAGCGAACGGGAGAGCGCCTGGCTGCCGCCGAGCACCAGGCCGATCATGCAGGCCAGGGCGTAGAACCAGACGGGCTGGTGAGCGGGCATGAAGTAGCCGAGGGCCACGGTGATCACCCAGCCGACCAGCGAGCCCAGGATGGTCCTCTTGGCGCCGTGGCTGTGGGCGATCCGGCCGAGCAGCAGCGCCCCGCCGATCGCCACGACCTGGACGATCAGCACGGCGATGACCAGCGTGCCCTGCTCCATGCCGAGTTCCTCGCTGCCGTACAGCGAGGCCTGGGAGACGACGGTCTGGATGCCGTCGTTGTAGCAGAGGAAGGCCGCCAGGTAGAGCAGCGTCAGCGGGTGCTTGCGCATCCCCTTGAGCGTGCGGCCGAGTTCGCGCAGGCTGCCGGCGGCGGGCTGGTCGGGGCCGGTCGCGGCGCGGTCGCGGGCGACGCCGGCCCGGGAGGGCAGCCGCAGCATCGGGACGACGGTGAACAGCGCCCACCACAGGCCCGCCGAGGCGAGGCAGATCCGCACGGCGGTGCCGGAGGACAGGCCGAGCGCCTCGTGGCCCTCGTACAGGGCCAGGTTGGCGATCAGCAGCAGTCCGCCGCCGGCGTAGCCGTAGGCCCAGCCCTTGGAGGAGATCTTGTCGCGCTCGTCCGGTGAGGCCAGGCCGGGGAGGTAGGCGTACGAGAGCGCCACCGACACCGCGTAGGAGATGTTGGCGACCACCAGCAGCGCGCCGCCGAGCAGGTAGCCGTCGCCGTCGAGGAAGAACATCCCCGTGGTGGCGAGCGCGCCGACGTAGGCGAAGCCGCACATCAGCTCCTTGTGCCGGCCGGTGCGGTCGGCCACCGTGCCGGTCAGCAGCATCGCCGCGACCGAGATCAGCACGGAGAAGGAGACGGTGTACGGGAAGAACGATCCGGCGCGGATCGACAGGCCGAGCGGGTGCACGTCGCCGGAGGCGTCGGCCGCGTTCCTGGCCACCTCGGTCAGGTACGGCCCGAGGAACACCGTCAGGACGGTGGTCGTGAAGGCGGCGTTGGCCCAGTCGCTGATGTACCAGCCGAACTGCATCCGGCGCAGGGCGCGGCCGTCGTCGGCTGCCGCCGGGGGCGACGAAACGTCGTCCGGCACGTGGTCCGTGGTGCTCATGGGCTCCTATTTCACTGTGCTGGAGCCGGTGCTGCCGTCCGTCCAGCAGCCGCGCTCGCCGAGGACGTCCCGCAGGACGTCGATGCGATCCGCCATGATGCCATCCACACCCAGGTCGAGGAGAGCCCTGATCCGTGTGGGATCGTCCACAGTCCACACGTGGACCTGCAGGCCGAGGCGGTGGGCGGCCCGGACGAAGGCCCGGTCGACCACCGGGATCCCCCGGTGCCGCTCCGGCACCTGGGCGCAGATCCCGGCGAACGGCGCCCCGCGGCCGGGCAGCAGCGGGCCCGCCAGGGAGCGCAGCCGCAGCCGGGCCACCTCGCGCGGGCCCAGCGAGGTGGCCAGCCGAGGGCCGGCGGCGGCGCGCACGGCGGCGAGTCGGCTGTCGGAGAACCCGCCGACGCAGACCCGGTCCCAGGCGTCCGTCCGGCGGATCGCCGCCACCAGCGGGGCGACGGCGAGCGCGGCCTTCACGTCCACGTTGAAGCGGGCCTCGGGGAACGCCCCGAGCAGGTCCTCCAGCAGAGGCACCGGCTCGGTGCCCCCGATCCGGGCCCGTCGGACGCTCTTCCAGGGCAGTTCGGCCAGCGTGCCGGTGCGGTCGGTGACCCGGTCCAGGCGGGAGTCGTGGAAGGCGACCAGCACGCCGTCGGCGGTGGCGTGCACGTCCGTCTCCAGGTACCGGTAGCCGAGCGCCACGGCGGCCTCGAACGCGGCCAGCGAGTTCTCCGGGTGGCCGAGCTCGCCCCCGCGGTGGGCGAAGGCCAGCGGACCCGGATGGTCGAGGAAGGGGTGCATGTGGTGCTCCGAGCTGCTGGGGAGGAACGCGGGCGGTGCCCGTTCCGACGGCCTCTCGGGCCGCGCGCGTTACAGTATTACGCACCCTGTCAAGCAGTAACGCCGGTGGCCGGCCCCCGGCTCCGGCCCCTCGTGCACAAGATCGACTTCCCGGCGGTTGCGGAGTCGCAGTGTTCCGGTGGTGCGGCAGGGAGCACCCGAACGCCGCCGGCCACCGGCAGCTGGCCGACCACACGCTGCGCACCCTGGGGCTGGGCGAACTCAGCGAGCTGTGAGGCTCCCGGGCGGGTGCCCCGCCGGTCCGCGACCCCGGGCGTCGTCGGTGCGGCGCAGGTCGTAGAGGTACGACTTGCCGGCCTTCCAGCTGCGCCAGGGGCCGAGCGGGGGCGACGCCTCCTCGGCCGAGCGGCCGGACAGCGGCCAGCCGTTGGCCGTCCCGTCGGCGCCGACGGTGCACCAGCCGCGCCCGGGCAGCCAGCGGCACCACACATCGAGGTCGATCCGCCGGAACGACGGCCGACCGTTGGACTCCCCGTCCGGGCGGTAGCGGTAGACCAGGCCGTCCACCCGGCGCACGAACTCGATCGACACCGCCGCTCCCCCTCCTCGGATCAACCACCGGACGGGCAAGGATACTTCGGCGGCCCGCCGCAGGGCCCGGGGGCGGGCGCCCGTGGGAGCCGGGGTGCGCGGGGCGGGGGTGAGCGTCGATGCTGGGGATGGAGGTGTCGGCGGATGGGCCTGTGGCGGTTGGCGGTGGTGTCCCGGGAGGTGGCGGCGGAGCCGGGGCGGCGGGCGAAGGTCGGGCTGCTGGCCGGGTGCCTGCGGGAGCTGGGGGCCGAGGAGGGGGCGGCGGCGGTGGTGCTGCTGTCCGGCGAGGCGCAGCGGTTGCGGACCGGGGTCGGCTGGGCGGCCCTGCGGGACCTGCCGGCACCGGCCGCCGCGCCCTCGCTGGGGGTGCGGGAGGTGGAGCGGGAGCTGGAACGGATCGCCGGGGTGCACGGGGCGGGGGCGCAGGCGGAGCGCCGACGGCTGTTGGCTGGCCTGTTCGGGCGGGCGACGGAGGTGGAGCAAGGGTTCCTGCGGGCGGTGCTGGTCGGGGATCTGCGACAGGGGGCGCTGGACGCGCTGGTCGGGGAGGCGGTGGCGCAGGCCGCCGGGGTGCCGGTGGCGGCGGTGCGTCGGGCCTTGATGTTCCGGGGGTCGGCGCGGGCGGTGGCGGCCGCGGCGTTGGGCGGTGGGGCGGCGGCGCTGGCGGGGTTCCGGCTGGAGGTGGGGCGGGCGGTGCGGCCGATGCTGGCGGCCTCGGCGCCGGACGTGGCTTCCGCGCTGGAGCGCATCGGAGCGGCCGCGGTGGAATGGAAGCTGGACGGGATCCGGGTGCAGGTGCACCGGGACGGCGGAGAGGTCGCGGTGTTCACCCGCAGCCTGGACGACATCACCGCCCGTGTCCCCGAGGTGGTGGAGGCGGCCCTGGCGCTGCCGTTGCGGTCGGCGGTGCTGGACGGTGAGGCGATCGCTCTCGATCCGCGGGGGCGGCCGCGTCCGTTCCAGGTCACCGCCGCGCGCACCGCCTCCCGGCGGGAGACGGACCGGCTGCGGGCCGAAGTGCCGCTCAGCGTCTACTTCTTCGACCTGCTGCACCGGGACGGCGAGGACCTGGTGGACCGGCCGGGCCGGGAGCGCTGGACGGCGCTGGACGGGACGGTGCCGGCCGGGCTGCGGGTGGCCCGTACCGAGACCGGGGACGGCGCGCAGGCGTCGGCGTTCCTCCGCGAGGCGCTGGCGCTGGGCCACGAGGGCGTGCTGGTGAAGGACCCGGCGGCCGGGTACGCGGCCGGGCGGCGCGGGGCGGGCTGGATCAAGGTGAAGCCCCGGCACACCCTGGACCTGGTGGTGCTGGCCGCCGAATGGGGCAGCGGGCGGCGCCAGGGGTTCCTGAGCAATCTGCACCTGGGGGCCCGGGCGGCGGGCGAGCCGGGCCTCGGGCCGTGGGTGATGCTCGGCAAGACCTTCAAGGGGCTGACGGACGAGACGCTCGCCTGGCAGACCGCCGAGTTGCTCGCCCGGGAGACCGACCGGGACGCCCGGACGGTACGAGTACGACCGGAACTGGTCGTCGAGATCGCCTTCGACGGCCTCCAGTGCAGCCCCCGCTACCCCGCCGGGCTGGCCCTGCGGTTCGCCCGGGTGGTGCGCTACCGGCCGGACAAGAGCGCCGCCGAAGCCGACACCGTGGCCGCCATAAGGGAGTTGGCCGCCGCCGAAGGCTTGTGAGGCTGCCTGCGCGGCCCGGCCCGCCGGCCCCGTCCGGCGAAGTACCGTCACTTGAAACGCATTGCACCGCAAGGGCGTTCACGCCGTGGCGCCGAATCAGCCATTCTCGACGATCCGGCCACCGCACCCTCCGTGGACGGACCAGCGGCGGCTAGGTTGACCGTGACAACGAGAGGCGGCCGCCGGGCAGTCGGCGGCGCCCTGGCGAAAGGTGCCCGACATGCAGGTGAGCGTCGACCGGGACCGTTGCTGCAGCTCCGGAATGTGTGTGATGAACGCGCCCGCGGTCTTCGACCAGGACGACCACGACAGCCTGGTGAGACTCCGTCAGATCGTTTTGCTGCCCGAGCAGTTCGACGACGTCAGGCTCGCCGCCGAGCTCTGCCCGGGCCGGGCGATCACCGTCACCGAGGACGAGCCCGCGCAGGCGGGAGCCTGACGGGCTCCACCGTCGGCCTCGCAGGCCGCTGGGCGGCTCCCCTGCACCCCGGCACCCCCACGAGGACACCCGCGACATGAGGAGAACCCCGCCGTGACCGCCACACCCACCGCGCCCGCCGTCCCGCTGCTGCCGGCCCCGCACTCCAGCGGCTGCCCGTTCGGCCCGCCGCCCGCGTACACCGAGGCCGCCGCCACCGCTCCGATGACCAGGGCCGAGCTGCCCGACGGCGACCCCTGCTGGCTGGTCACCGGCTACGCCGAGGTCCGCACCGTGCTGTCCGACCGCCGGTTCAGCGCCGACGTGCGCCACCCGGCCTTCCCACTGCTGGTCGCCGGCGCCCGCGAGAAGCTGGTCACCGACAACCCGACCTTCCTCCGGCTCGACGACCCCGAGCACGCCCGCCAGCGCCGCATGGTCACCGGGGACTTCCTGGTCAAGCGGGTGGAGGCGCTGCGCCCGGAGATCCAGCGGATCGTGGACGAGGCACTGGACCGGATGACCGCGGGCCGGACCACGGCCGACCTGGTCACCGAGTTCGCGCTGCCGGTGCCCTCGCTGGTGATCTGCTCGCTGCTCGGCGTGCCGTACGAGGACCGCGACCGCTTCCAGGGCCTGAGCCGCACGCTGCTCAGCCAGGAGAGCACCCTGGAGGAGCTCCGGGTGGCCCAGGACGAGGTCCTGGACTACCTGCGCGACCTGACGGCCCGCAAGCGCGCGCAGCCGGAGGACGACGTCCTGAGCCGGCTCGCGGTGCGGGACGACCTGACCCCGGACGACGTGGCCAGCACGGGCGTGCTGCTGCTGATCGCCGGGCACGAGACGACCGCGAACATGATCGCGCTGTCGACCGCACTGCTGCTGGAGCAGCCGGAGCAGATCACCAGGCTGGCCGACCCGGCCGCGCTGCCCGGCGCGGTGGAGGAGCTGCTGCGCCTGCTGACCATCGTGCACACCGGGCTGCCCCGGGTGGCGCTGGAGGACGTCGAGCTGGGCGGGGTGACGGTCCGGGCCGGGGAGGGCGTGATCGCGATGCTGTCCACGGCCAACCGGGACGAGGCGGTGTTCGGCGGCGCCGGGCACCGGTCGACGGACGAACTGGACCTGGACCGGGACGCCCGGCGGCACCTGGCCTTCGGCTTCGGCGTGCACCAGTGCCTGGGGCAGCCACTGGCCCGCGCCGAGCTCCAGATCGCCCTGGAGACGCTGTTCCGCCGACTGCCGGGGCTGCGGCTGACCGGCGAGCGCGAGTTCCGTACCGAGTCGTTCATCTACGGGATGCGGTCGCTCCCCGTGGCCTGGTGACCCGGCCCCTGGTCCGGGGGGCGGGGCGGGACCGGGCGGGACCGGGCGGGCGCGGGTCACCCGACTGGCCCCGGAGCCGGGGCGGGGGCAGGCTTGAAGGGCGAAGGACGGCCCCGGCCCGGCCGCGCCCGCGGTGAGGGGTGCGCCGGGACCGGCCGAGGAGACGGGAGCCCGCGATGACCGACATGAGCGATCGCTCCGAGGTGAGCACCGGCCGCGAGGAGGAGGTCCGCGCCGCGGATCCGGAGGAGGGCATCACCTCGATGCAGAACCTGCACGCCCAGGACACCTCCCAGGCCGAGGGCGACTCCATGCTGGACGAGCCCGACGCCGACAGCTGACCGTCCCGCCACACCGATCCGACCGCCCGGCGGAACCGGGCGGTCCTTGCGACCGCAGGTGTCGCTGCCCGGGCGGCGGCTCACCGGCGGGGGAGGATAGGCGCATGACCGAACACGATCAAACCGACCGGCAGGCCCAGCCGCCCACGGACCCGCGCACCTCGTGGGCGACCTGGACCACCCAGTCCATCATCAGCGGCCCCGGCGGGGTCACCACCACCGAAGTCGGCCCGATCTCCGGCGACCTCACCGTGCACACCACGTGGGTGGACGGCGAGGCCCGCCTGACCGTCCAGTACACGGGCGCGCTGGACTGGTACACCGTCTCCGGCAGTCCGGTGGCCGCCGCGGACGAGAGCACTGCGCGGGCCATCCACCAGGCGATGGTGAACGGCGTCAAGGCGGGACACGGGGCCGTCGCCCCGCCCGCGGCCCTCGGCGGCTGAACCCGCCCGAGCCGACGGGTCGCGGTGGCTCGCCCGGCCCTCGGCGTCTGGCCGGCCGCGACCGGCCAGACGGGCCGGGCGGGGCTACTCGGTGATCTCCACGCCCCGCCAGAAGGCCACCCGGCCCCGCACGTGCTCGGCCTCGGGCTTCGGGTCCGGGTAGTACCAGGCGGCGTCCGGGTTGGTCTGCCCGGCCACCTCCAGGGTGTAGTAGCCGGCGGTGCCCTTCCAGCCGCACACCGTGGTGGTGCCGGAGGGCCGCAGGAACTCGGTCCGGACCGACTCGGCCGGGAAGTAGTGGTTGCCCTCGACGACGACGGTGTCCGCGCTCTCGGCGACGACCGTCCCCTGCCAACTCGCTGTGGTCATGAGGCGATTGTGCCCCACCGGCCGGACCGCCGCCGGTGCTTCGGGGGGAATCCGGGCGCCGTACGGCAGCCTGGTCGCGGCCTCGCCGCCACCGCCTCGCCACGGCCTTGGCGGCCTCACGGCAGCGGGTGGGCGTGCACCGGCAGGTGCGGGCTCTGGTGGCCGCCGCTGGCGAGCATCCGGACCTCGCCCGCGTCGCTGATCTCGGCCCGGACGATCCCGCTGGCGTCCTCGTACACGGGGTGCCCGCCCGGGCCCTTGGCGCTGGTCCGGGTGACCACCACCACGTCCTGCGGGGCCTGGGTACCGGGGGTTCCGGGGAAGGTGAGGGCGTAACGGTCGGCGGGGTTCATCACCAGCTCCTGCTCCTCGACGGCACGTGTTCCAGGGCGTGGCTTCCTCCAGGCCGCGGCCTCCGCTCCTAGGCCGAGGCTTCGGCGGCCCGGGCGTGCGAGCCGCGGACCTCCAGTTCGTCGAGCAGCCGGGCGGTGGCCTCGGCGACCGCGTCCACCGCCCGGTCGAAGGCCTCGCGGTTGTGCGCCGCCGGGGCGCGGAAGCCGGACACCTTGCGGACGTACTGCAGCGCGGCGGCGTGGAAGTCCTCCTCGTCGGCGTCCGGCGTCACGGGCGGTCGCAGCGTCTTGATGTTGCGGCACATGACCCCAGTCTCGCGCGCCGCGGCCGACGAGGCGAGCCCCTTCCCGCGCGGGACCCCGTTTGGTCACACGGGGCTCATGGGGGCGTCATCCGACCGGATTAGGATTCCCGACGAACGAATCACCCCGCCGCGCGCCTCCCGGGCGCGGGCATCACCCCGGAGTCACCCCCTTGCCTCTCGCGCTGTTCGCGCTGGCCGTCACCGCTTTCGCCATCGGCACCACCGAATTCGCCGCCATGGGGCTGCTCCCCCAGGTCGCCGGCAGTCTGCACGTCTCCATCCCGCAGGCGGGCTGGCTGATCTCCGCATACGCCCTGGGGGTGGTGATCGGCGCGCCGCTGCTCACCGCGCTCGCCGCCGGGAAGCCCCGCAAGACGGTGCTGGTGGCACTGGCCGGGCTGTTCGCGACCGGCAACCTGCTGTGCGCGCTGGCACCGGACTTCTGGACGCTGGCCGCCGCCCGGCTGATCACCGGACTGCCGCACGGCGCCTTCTTCGGCGCCGGGGCGGTGGCCGCCGCGGAGCTGGTGGCCCCGCAGCGGCGGGCCCGGGCGGTGGCCGTGATGTTCTCCGGACTGACCGTCGCCAACATCGTCGGCGTCCCGGCCGCCACCCTGCTCGGCCAACACCTGGGCTGGCGGGCGACCATGCTGGTGGTGGTGCTGATCGCCGCCGCCGGGACGCTCGCCATCGCCCGGCTGGTGCCCGCCCTCCCCACCCCCGGCCAGTCCGGACTCCGGCACGAGCTGCGGGCCTTCCGCAGCGGGCAGCTGTGGCTGGCGCTGGCCACCGTGGTGGTCGGCTGCGGCGGCATGTTCGCCTGTTACAGCTACATCGCGCCGCTGCTCACCGAGGTCTCCGGGTACGCGAGCGGCTCGGTGACCGGGGTGCTGGCGCTGTTCGGGGTGGGGATGACGATCGGCAACGTGCTCGGCGGGTTCGCCGCCGACCGGGCGCTGCGCCCGACCGTCTGCGGGTCCTTCCTGCTGCTCTCCGCGACGCTGGCGCTGTTCGCGGTGACCGCGCACGCCCGCTGGTCGGCGGCCGTCACGGTGGTGCTGATCGGACTGTTCGGCTTCGCGATCGTCCCCGCGGTGCAGACCCTGGTGCTGCGGAAGGCGCGCAGCGCGCCCACCCTGGCCTCGGCCACCGTGCAGGGGGCCTTCAACCTGGCCAACGCCCAGGGGGCGTACTTCGGCGGACTGGCGCTGGACGCCGGGCTCGGCTGGACCTCCCCCACCCTGGTGGGTGCGGGCCTGGCCGCCGCCGGCGCGGTGGTCGCCCTGCTGGCCTGGACGGCCGACCGGCGCCCGCCCGTCCCGGCGCCGGTGGAGCCGGCGGCGGACCGGGCGGGCGTGCCGCTGGCCCCGGCGTCCTAGCCTCGGGGTCCGGACCCCGATGTCCTGCCCCGGCTTCCTGGCCCCGACGTCCTAGGCGCGGCGCAGTTCGGCGAGCGCGGCCGGGGCGGCGCCCAGCCACCAGGTCGGGTCGGCGGTGCCGTCGGTGGTGCGGCCGTCGCGGTGGACGTAGTGGCGCACGTCGCGGCCGGGGTCGGCGAAGTCACCGCCGAGGGCGCGCTCCAGCCACTCCGCGCCGAACCGGAAGGCCTCGGCGGCCACCCCGCCCAGCGGGTGGAACTCGTCCTCGTAGACCCGCAGCTCCTTCGGCGCCCGGACGCGCTCGAAGCTCTCCAGGGCCTGGCCGAGGTCGGTCAGCTCGTCGAACTCGCCGATGCCGTACAGCACCGGGCAGGTGATGTCGGCGACCAGGTCGCCCAGCGGCATCCGGTGCGCCAGGTCGCGGTCGAAGGCCTCCTCGTCGGTGTAGCCGGCCATGTACATGTAGTTGTTCTTGAAGGTCGGCTGGGCGCGCTCGAAGATGGTCGCGAAGTCCCCGGTGACGGCCTCGAAGGCGGCGAGGGCGCGCAGCCGGCCGTCGGTGGCGGCCGCCCGGGAGCCCCAGTAGCCGCTCATCGAGATGCCGAACATGCCGATCCGCTCGGCGTCGACCTCCGGGAGCGCGGCCAGGTGGTCGAGGTAGCGGCCGATCGCCCGCTCGTAGTTGCCGAGGTCGACGGTCAGTCCGCCGGCCCGGCTCTCGCCCTGGCCGGGGCCCTCGATGGACAGCGCGACCATCCCGCGCGAGGTGTAGTAGCGCTCGGCGGCCCAGATGTAGTCCTCCTTGATCATGTCCATCCCCGGGCCGAGGATGACGGCGGGCGCGTTCTCGACCCGGCCGGCCGGCAGGTGCAGCAGGGCGAAGATCCGCGAGCCCTCGAAGTCCAGCTCCACCCGGCGGACCCGGCCGTCGCGCAGTGCGCCCAGGCGCTCCACGCAGTGGTTGGTGTGGGCCCGCATGGCCGTCTTGCGCGGGTCGGCGGCGTCGAAGATCGAGTACTGCGCCCGGCCCCACATCACGGCGGCCCGCAGGTAGAGGTCGGCGGCGGTCCGGGCGAAGCCCGCGCGCTCGTGGTGGGCGGCGCGCTGCTCGGCCTGGCCGGCCACCGTGGCCCAGGCCTTGGGCAGCATGGCACCGCTCCGGACCAGCGCGAAGACCTTCGCGAAGTCGGTGTGGTCGTGGCCGAGCTGTTCCATGGTCCCGACGGCCTCGGGGTGCAGCGCGTCGAAGCCGCCCTGTGCGAGGGCGATGTCCAGGGCCCAGTTCTGGCCGGTCGAACGAGTGGTCACGACGGTCTCCTCCCGGAACGGGATGGGTGCGAGGAATAGATAAGTACTTAGTGACTAAGTACTTATTCATTAAGTACTGAGGTTAGGCTGTTGTCAACTGCCGAAGGAGGAGGCCCCCCATGACCGAGCCGCCGCCCACCCCCGGGCGCGCCCAGGCCCTCGACCGCCTGGCCCGCGCCGCCTACCGCCTCAGTGCCGCCGACTCCCGGCTGCGCGGACGCGCCACCCGCACCCCCGGGGCCCTCTCCCTCACCCACGCCCGGGCCCTGCGCACCCTGGCCGACCAGGGGCCGCTCACCATCACCCAGCTCGCCGCCGGCACCGAGACCACCGGTGCCGCCACCACCCAGCTGGTGAACGGCCTGGTCAGCGCCGGCTACGTCACCCGCACCCGCCCGCCCGAGGACAAGCGCTCCGTCCTGGTCTCCCTCACCGACGCCGGCCGCGACCGCCACCGGCAGCGCCAGCAGGCGCTGGCCGAGGCCCTGCACGCCGACCTGGAGGACTACGACGAGGACGCCCTCGACCGGGCCGCCGAGGTGCTGCGCCGGCTGTCCGCCGTCTACGACCGGCTCTAGGCCGGTCGACGGGACGGCCGGTGGGCGGGCGGCGGGTCAGGTCCGGCGGGTCAGATCCGGCGGTGCGCCTCGGCGAGCAGCAGGTAGCCCTCGCCGTTGACCTTGATGCCGGCCCGCTCCTCCTCGGTCAGCTCCCGGCGGACCTTCGCCGGGACGCCCGCGACCAGCGAACCGGGCGGCACGTCCGTGCCCTGGGTGACCACCGCGCCCGCCGCGACCAGCGAGCCGGCCCCGATCCGGGCGCCGTTGAGGACGGTGGCATTCATCCCGACCAGGGCGTCGTCCTCGACGGTGCAGCCGTGCAGCACCGCGTTGTGGCCGACCGAGACCCGCTCGCCGACCACCAGCGGGAAGCCGGGGTCGGCGTGCAGGGTGCAGTTGTCCTGGATGTTGCTGCCCGCGCCGACGGCGATCGACTCGGCGTCGCCGCGCAGCACCGCCCCGTACCAGACGCTCGCGCCGGCGGCGACGGTGACGTCCCCCACCACGACGGCGTTCGGGGCGAGGAAGGCACCCGGGTCGACGTCCGGCGCCTTGCCCCCGACGGTGGCGATCAGCGGTTCTGCCATGGCTCGTCCTCCTGTTGGTGATCGGCTGCACTGCCGCCGGTCAGCGTAGGCGGCCGGTCAGGGCGCGAGGTGGGCGAGGTCGGGCAGGGCGGTTGCGGTGGTCGCGGCCTGCGGGCCGCACAGGGCGGTGACGGTCAGCCGGTTGAAGGCGGCGCGGGCGGCGCCCGAGTTCCGGACGTCGTAGACCGTGACGTCCGAGGCGAACTGGCGCTTTCCGTCCGCCGATCCGAGCATCAGGGTGGTGTAGCCGGGGATGCCGCCGGAGTGGCCCCAGTAGGTGCCGCACGGGGTGTCCACGCGCTGGAGGCCGAGGCCGTAGGACTGCCCGCCACCGGAGGGGCCGGTCCGCTGCATCTCGGCGAGTTCGGCCGGGGGTAGCAGCCGGCCGCCGAGCAGGGCGGCCAGGAACGCGGTGAGGTCGGCGGTGGTGGAGATGCCCGCGCCGGCGGAACCCGCCATCGAGGGGTCGAGCAGGGTGACGTCCACCGGGCCGTCGGCCGTCCTGAGGTAGCCGTGGGCGTGCGAGCCCGGAACGAAGGGCGAGTTGCCGGGCATCGAGGTGCCGGTGAGGTGCAGCGGGCGGATGATCCGGCGGGTGACCTCCTCCTGCCAGCTGCTGCCGGTGAGCCTCTCGATGACCATCCCGATCAGGACGTAGTTGGTGTTGGAGTACCCCCAGCCCTGGCCCGGCGGGAAGGCCGGCGGGTACGTGTCGGCGATGTCCACCAGCTCCTGGAGGGAGTACGGCCGGAAGCGGCCGGCGGCCTGCCAGTCCGGGGCGGTGGAATCGAAGGCCGGGTCCTGGGTGTAGTTGGCGACGCCGCTGGTGTGGTTCAGCAGCTGACGGACGGTGATCGCGGTGCTGTTCGGGACGATGCCGGGCAGCAGGCACTCCAGCCGGTCGTCGAGGCCCAGCCGCCGCTCGCCGACCAGTTGGAGCAGGGTGGTGGCGACGAAGGTCTTGGTGGCGCTGCCGATCCGGAAACGGCCCTCGGGGTCGGCGGGCAGGCCGCCGAGGGCGGCGACGCCGGTGGCGTTGCGCCAGACCAGCCGGCCGTCCTCCCGGACGGCGCCGAGGGCGGAGGTGGCGTAGCCGGGGCCGGTCAGGCCGCCCAGGGCGGCGTCGGCGGCCGACCACTCGTCCTGGCCCTCGGCGCTGCTCGTCCGGCCGGCGCCGTCGGCGGCGGTGCGGTGGACGGAGCCGTGGCAGCCGGCCGACGAGGAGCGGTCGGCGGGCGCGGCGAGGGCGGCCGGGGCGAGTGTGGCGAGCATGGCCAGCAGGCCCGCGCCGGCGGCGGTGACGACGGCGGCACGCCGGGCGGGCCTGCGGCTCCGGGCGGTGCGGTCGGTGGCGGTCATGCCGTCCTCCCTGGCCTCGCAAGGTGATCAACGTCCGCTCTGTGCGCGGCTGTTGCCACCTTGGCAGCACGGCCGGCGGCCGGCGTCACCCTCAGGGAGGGCGGTGCCCCCGAGAAGCCTCGGGGTCACCGCCGGGCCGGGTAGGCAGGCCGGGCAGGCAGGCTTACGTCAGGCCAGCGGGGCCTTGCTGCGCAGCACCTCGATGAACGCCCGCAGCCACGCCGGGTGGTCGGGCCAGGCGCGGGCCGAGACCACCACGCCGTCCACCACCGCCTCGCCGTCCACGAACTCGGCGCCGGCCGCCTTGATGTCAGGGGCGAGCGCGGGGTAGGCGGAGGTGCGGCGGCCGTCGAGGACTCCGGCGGCGGCGGTGATCAGCGGGCCGTGGCAGATCTGCGCGACCGGCTTGTCCCCGGCGAAGAAGTGCCGGGCGATCCGCTGGACGTCCGGGTCGTTGCGCAGGTACTCGGGGGCGCGGCCGCCGGGGATGACCAGGGCCACGTAGTCGGCCGGGTCGACGTCGGCCAGGGCGATGTCGGCGGGCCAGGTGTAGCCGGGCTTCTCCGTGTACGTGTCGTATCCGTCCACGAAGTCGTGCACCACGAACTGCAGGCGCTTCTTGGTCGGGGCGGCGATGTCGACCTGGTAGCCCTCCTCGCGCAACCGCTGGTACGGGTAGAACACCTCCAGCGATTCGGCGGCGTCCCCGGTGACGAGCAGGATCTTCGATGTCATCCCCGACATCCCTCCACGTGATCGATGGGCGGTCCTGGCAGCGGGCCCGGGGCGGTGGCGGCCGAGCCCCGGGCCCGGTCCAACCTCCCGTACCGGCCGCACCGTTGGCAACAGGGCGCACCGGGCGTACGGCAGCGCGCGATCCAGATCGCGCGCCGGTCGGGATCCGTGCGCGCTGGGCCCGGGGCGGGGTGCGGCGCCCGGCTGCGAGGCCCTCGTGCCCGAGGCCTAGACTCTCGTGCTGCCCACCGACCGTCCACGACCCGTCCACCGGCCGTCCACCGAAGCGGCCGAACCGCCGCGCCACTGCCCCACCGCTGCCCTGCCGCTGCCTCGGCACCGGCCGGTCCGACCCGCTTCCGGAGGAGCCCATGCCCGCCCGCACCACCTACCTCGTCCTCCCCGGCTACCAGAACTCGGGCCCCGCGCACTGGCAGACCCGCTGGGAGGCCGCCGAGCCGGAGGCCTTCCGACGGGTCGAACAGGCCGACTGGGACCACCCCGAGCAGCGGGACTGGGTGGCCCGGGTGGACGCGGCGGTGGCCGCGGCCGCCGCCGCGGGGCCGGTGGTGCTGGTCGCGCACAGCCTGGGCTGCGTCACGGCGGCCCGCTGGGTGGCCGGGGCCCCGGCCGGGCGGACGGCGGCCGTGCGGGGCGCGCTGCTGGTCGCCCCGGCCGACGTCGACACCGCCGAGGTGCCGGAGCTGCTGGGCTTCCGGCCGGTGGCGCTGGAGCGCTTCCCGTTCCCCACCGTGGTGGTCTCCTCCACCGACGACCCGTGGGTGAGCCCCGAGCGGGCCCGGGAGTTCGCCCGGGCCTGGGGCGCCCGCCACGTCGAGCCGGGCGCGTACGGACACCTCAACTCGGACTCCGGACTGGGCGACTGGCCGGAGGGCAGGAAGCTCCTTGCAGAGCTGTGACCGGATGACCGGGGGGACGATGAACGAGCGAGCGCACAACCGGCCGCGGCGGGCCCGGCGCACCCTGATCCGGGTGCTGCTGGCCACCGGGGCGGCGGCCGTCCTGCTGTACACCGAGGGCCAGTGGGAGAGCCGCTCGGGCGGTCTGATGCTGGTCGCCGACCTGCTGAACAGGCCGGAGCTGCTGCTCGGCGGCGCGCTGGCCGCGCTGATCGCGGCCGCCTGGCTGAGCGACCGCCGCACCGCCGTACGGGCCGCCACCCGGGCCGTCACGGTGACCGCCGGGGTGGTGTTCCTGCTCGGCGTGCTGGCCGCCCACAAGGTGTCGGCGGCCGAGACCCGCAGCCGGGAGGAGGCCCCGGCCGGCGCGGAGCGCTCCCTGGTGGTGGTGCACCGCTCGTACGCCTCCGGGCCGCAGGCCGGTGAGCACTGGCAGGTGCTGCTGGAGAGCGGCCAGGGCTGGTCGGCCCGGCGCTGGCTGCTGGTGGACGTCGGCGGCACTCCGGACGACGCCCGGCTGCTGGAGGCGAGTTGGACCGGGCGGACCCAGATCACCGTGGTCACCGACTCCTACCGTCGGGTGTTCAACCTCGACCAGGACAGCGGCGAGCCGGTCGAGGCGCGGTAGCCCGAGGGCGGGGCGGCGGTGGCTCGCGCGGGGCTGCGACAGCCCGGGGAAGCTGTGCGGCATGGCGCCCATCGTCCGCCGACGGGCCGCGGCCCCGCCTGAGCACGGGTACTCGGGCGGGGCCGCGGGCGGGGCTCGGTCACTGGCCCGTCACTGGTCCCCGGCGTCGCCCGGCGGGGTGGTGGACGGGGCCGAGCGGCCGATCAGCCCGCCGATCGCGCCACCGGTCCGGCCCCAGGTCTGACCGCTGGTCGGACCGCCGCCCGGGGCTCCGTACCCGCCGCCGATCACACCGCCGGTCGGCGGGTTGGTGCCGCGCGGCCGGCCGGTGTTCCCCTCGGTGGGCGACCCGGCGCAGGTGGCCGATCCCGGCGAGCCGGTGGCGGTGCCGCAGCCCGGATCGCGCTTGACCGGGTCCGGGATGTAGACGGTGGTGAAGTCCTTCTCCGGCATGGTCCGGACGGCGGCGCTCATCGCCTGCTGCCAGATCGGCCCCGGGCCGGTCGCCCCGAACACCTCGGCCTGGTACTGGCCGCCGATCCGGATGTTGCGCATCGGCACCTTGGTGCCCGGACTGCCGAGCCAGACCGAGCCGGCCAGGTTGCCGGTGTAGCCGGTGAACCAGGCGGACTTCTTCTCGTCCGTGGTGCCGGTCTTGCCCGCGATCTGGCGGTCGTCGTCCAGCCGGAGGTCCCGGGCGGTGCCGCCCTTCTCGGTCACCCCGAGCAGCACGCTGTTGATCACGTCCGCGGTGTCGGTGGACATCACCTGGTTGCAGCGGGCCGGCGGCACCGGGACGTCCTTGCCGTCCACGGTGGTGATCCGGTTGATCGCCAGCGGCGCGCAGTAGCTGCCCCGGGCGGCGAAGGTCGCGTAGACGTTGGCCATGGTCAGCGGGCTGACCTCCTGGGTGCCGAGGCCGAGGGCCGGCACCTCCTGCAGCGGGTCGCCGCTCGCCTTGCCGGTCACGCCCAGCTTGTCGGCCATCTGCTTGACGGCGCAGAGCCCGATCTCCTGCTCCATCTGCACGAAGTAGGTGTTCACGGAGAGCGCCATCGCCTGCTTGAGCGCGTACGGGCCCTTCTCGCTCGGGCTCTCGTTGGGAATGACCCCGTCCTTCTTGCCCTTGCTGAGGTTCTTCCAGGTGCCGCCGCAGGTCGTCATCGTCGGCCAGTCCATCCGGTTCGGCGAGTCGTACTGCTGGGTGGGTGGCAGCCCGGCCTCCAGGGCGGCGGCGGCCACGATCGGCTTGAAGTTGGAGCCGGGCTGGAAGCCGATGCCGCCGCCCATCGCCGCGTCCACGTTGAGGTTGACGACGGTCTGGTTCTTCTCCTTGGCCAGGCCGTACGGGCGGGTCTGGGCCATCGCCAGGATCTTGCCGCTGCCGGGCTCGACCATCGTCATCGCCGCCGAGACCGGGTCGGTGACGTACACCTTGGTGGAGACGGCGTTCTGGGCGGCGGCCTGCTTGTCCGGGTCGAGGGTGGTGTAGATGTTCAACCCGCCGGTGTCCCACAGCTTCTTGCGCTCGGCGGCGCTCTTGCCGAAGGCCGGGTCCTGCTTGACCACGTGCCGCACGTAGTCGCAGAAGAAGCCCATGCCGGCCTGGGCGGTGATGCAGCCGTTCTGCGGGTCCCGGTAGTCGAGGCCGAGCGGGGCGGCCTTGGCCTCCTTGGCCTGCTCGGCGGTGATGTGCTTGTTCTCCAGCATCTTGTCGATGACGGTGTCCCGGCGCTTCTGGGCGGCCACCGGGTGCAGCTTGGGGTCGTACTGGGACGGGTTCTGCACCAGCCCGGCGAGCGTCGCCGCCTCGGGGAGGGTGAGGTCCTTGGCGTCCTTGCCGAAGTAGCGCTGGGAGGCGGCCTGGATGCCGTACGCCTGGTGACCGTAGAAGGTGATGTTCAGGTAGTTGGTGAGGATCTGCTCCTTCGGGAGGTCCTCCTCCAGCTTGATGGCGTAGCGCAGTTCCTGGATCTTGCGGCCGAGGGTCTTGCGCTGGGCCTCGCGGACCGCCACCGGATCGTCCCCGGCCAGTTCGACGTTGACGTTCTTCACGTACTGCTGGGTCAGGGTGGAGGCGCCCTGCACGGCGGCGCCGCTCTCGGCGTTCTTGGTGATCGCCCGCAGCACGCCCTTGAGGTCGACGGCGCCGTGCTCGTAGAACCGGGCGTCCTCGATGTCGACCTGGGCCCGGCGGATCAGCGGCGACATCTGGTCCGCCGTGATGACGGTGCGGTCGCGCTCGTAGACCTTGGCGATCAGGCCGCCCTTGGCGTCGTAGATCTGGGTGGCCTGGGTGAGCGGCGGGGTCTTGAAGTCGTCGGGGATGCTCTCGAAGCTCTCGGCACCGCTCTTCGCGCCCAGTCCGACCGCGCCCGCCGCCGGCAGGATCAGGCCCGCCAGCAGGACGCCGCCCAGCACGCTGGAGCCGAGGAAGGTGGCCGCATGGCGCAGGATTCCGAGCGGGGTCTCACGGCGCCTCGGGCGTGGCACCCAGGTGTCGCCCGGGTCCCGGGCAGGTATGCGGCTCTTCGGTGACATAGATCGAACACTACGGCCGTGAATCCCCACCGTGGAGGGCCTGTTGGCGAACTATTGTCACAAAATCGCGACAGGTTCGACTCATGTGCGAGGGTCGAATGGAGGTGCACGCGGAAGCAACGGCCGTTCGTCCACGGCCGGTTGCCTCCGGGTGCCGGCTGCCTACGGGTGCCCCGTCCTCTCCGTGCCCGTCCTACTCAGCCCGCCACTGGTCCTGCCGGGGCCACCGGGGCCGTCGGGCTCGCCGGACTCGCCGGACAGAACACGTCCTCGGCCGGGCGACGGCCCGTCACCAGGAAGTCCGTCACCGCCGCGTCCCCACAGGCGTTCCCGTTGGCTCGGTAGACGTCATGGCCGCCGGAGTCCACGGTGACCATCCGGGCGCGGTCCCCGAAGGCCGCTCGGAGCTTGAGCGCGCCCCCGTACGGGGTGGCCGGGTCCCGCAGGTTCTGCGCCAGCAGGACGTTCGCCGGGCCGCGGCCGGTCACCCGCACCGGCGGCTCGGCGGGCGCGAACGGCCAGAAGGCGCAGGGCATCACGTTCACCGGCATGCCCGCGGTGAGCGGATGGGCGGCCCGGTCGGCGGCGACGTCCTTGGCGTAGCCCGCCGGGTCGGAGGGCCAGCTGACGTCGTTGCAGAGGGTTCCGGCCGAGGCCGCGATGTGGTTCTGCAGCACCTCGTCCGGGGCCGCCTGCGGCGCCGGCAGCGGGCGCAGCCCCTGGGCGGCCAGCATCAGCCGGGCCAGCCCGGGGAACTGGGCGTCCGCGTACAGGCTGGTCAGCATGGACTCGCGCAGCCCGTTGCCGTCCAGCTCGGCCGGGTTGGCGCCGGGCCAGGGCAGCGGTGCGGCGTCCAGGCGGGCGGCGAGCTGCAGGAACAGCGGGCGCACCTGCTCGGGAGTGTCCGCGACGCGGTCCGGATTGCCCGGCGCCGAGGCCCACTTGGCGAAGTCCGGGAAGCGGTCCTCCGCGCCCTGGCCGAAGGCGGCCAGCCAGCCGCGGCCGACCCGGGTCGGGTCCGGGTCGTCGTTGCTGTCCAGCACGATCCGGTCGGTGTGCCCGGCGAACATCGTGGCGTAGACGGCGCCCGCGTAGGTGCCGTACGAGGTGCCCCAAGCGGACAGCCGGCGCTCCCCGAGGGCGCGGCGGATGCTGTCGATGTCGCGGGCCTCGTTGGCGGTGGACAGGCTGCGCAGCACCGGGCCGCCGTTGCGGGCGCAGGCGTCGGCGAAACGGTGGCCGGTGGCGGTGTTCCCGTCGATCGAGCCGTCGGCGGCGGGCCACGGGCGCAGCCTGACCATGGCCAGGTCGGCGTGGTCCAGGCCGCAACTGACCGGCGTGGAGCGGCCGACGCCGCGCGGGTCGAAGCCGACCAGGTCGAACTCGTCCAGCACCTGCTGCGGCAGTCGGCCGACGGCGCCGCTCGGCCGGTCCAGACCGTTGTCGCCGGGGCCGCCGGGGATGATCAGCAGCACGCCCCGGCGCTGGCCCGGCTTGGCGGTGGCGATCCGGGAGACGGCGACCGTGATCCCTTGGCCGTCCGGGTCGTTGTAGTCGAGCGGGACGGTGACGGTGGCGCACTCCTGGCGGGGGTCGACCTGCCCCTGGCAGGCGGACCAGTCGAGGTGGTCGCGGCGGGGGTGCCCCTGGTCCGCCGCGGCGGGCAGGGCGGTGAACGCGGTGACGGCGAGAGCGGCGGCCACGGTGGCGGCGGCGGTGCGGCGCATGGTGTTCGGCATGCCCAAGAGTCTGCTGCGGCAGTGGACTTGGGCCCATGCGGGCAGCCGGTCGGCCGGGGGTGGGGCAATCCCCCGGTGGCCGGGTGCGGCGCGCCCACGGTTCGTGCCCTGCGGGGTGGCGGCCGGTCGGGCGCCGATGATTTCGGATGCTGTGCAGGAGAAGCGAGGAGGCGTCAGGGTGGAAGCCGGGACACCGGATGACGGACACGATCACGGCGGCGCGGGCGGGTCCGCGGGGCCCTCGCACCCGCACCCGCACCCGCACTCGCACGCCCACGCCCACGGGCCGGCCGCGCCGGTCTCCGCACACCTGCGGAAGGTGATCGCGGCCGTGCTGATCCCGTTCGCGGTGGCCGTCGCCGTCGGTCTGGTGGTGCTCTGGCCGGGTGGCGTCCCGCGGCACCAGCACACCGGGGTCGGCTTCGACCAGCAGATCCGGCACGGCCGGGTCACCGCCGTCCGGGAACTGCCCTGCGGCGACCCCGATCCCGCCGACCGGGGCACCTGCCGGCAGGACACCGTGGAGGTCACCGACGGCCCGGACCGGGGTCGCACCTTCACCGTGGTCGTCCACCCGGCCGAACCCCGGCAGTACGAGGTCGGCCAGCAGGTCGTCCTGACGTACGCCCCGAACGCCCCGGCGGACCTCCGGTACAGCGTGGCGGACGTGGACCGGAACCTGCCGATGGGCGTGCTGGCCGGGCTGTTCGCCGTGGTCGTGGTGGTGATCGGGCGCTGGCGGGGGGTGGCCGCGCTGTTCGCACTGGCGATCAGCTTCGCCGTGCTGTCGCTGTTCATCCTGCCCGCCATCCTGCGCGGTTCGGACCCCCTGCTGGTGGCGATCGTCGGCGCCAGCGCGATCATGCTGATCGCCCTCTACCTGTGCCACGGGCTGTCCGCCCGGACGTCGGTGGCGGTGCTGGGAACGCTGGCGTCCCTGGTGCTGATCGGGGTGCTCAGCCTGGTCTTCGCCGCCTGGGCGCACCTGACCGGCGACACCTCCGAGGAGACCGGGTTGGTGCACGACCTCTACCCCGGCATCGAGATCCGCGGTCTGCTGCTGGCCGGGTTCGTGATCGGCTCGCTCGGCGTGCTCTTCGACGTGACGGTCACCCAGACCTCGGCGATCTGGGAACTGCACGAGGCCGACCCGACGATGGGCGCCGGCCGGCTCTACCGGACGGGCATGCGGATCGGCCGCGACCACATCGCCTCGACCGTCAACACCCTGGTGCTCGCGTACGCGGGCGCCGCGCTGCCGCTGCTGCTGCTGTTCTCCGTCGCGCACCGGACGGTCGTCTCGGTGGCCACCAGCGAGCTGGTGGCCGAGGAGATCGCCCGCACCCTGGTCGGCAGCATCGGCCTGGTCGCCGCCGTGCCCGTCACCACCGGCCTGGCCGCCCTGATCGCGGCCGCCGACCTCCCCCGCCGCCCGGCTCCCGCGCCCGCCGGGTCGCACGGGCAGCACGGGCAGTATCAGCGCGTCTAGGGTCTGCGCGGGGCGCCGGGTCAGAGACCGAGCAGCCCCGGGTCAGAGGCGAGGGCGCGGAGCGGCTCGCGCGGGTCGTCGACCAGCCGGCGGGCCGCCAGGTCGAGGATGCCGCCCACCCCGGTGATCTCCGCGGCCGGCACACCGTCCTCGCGGGTCAACCGCTGCACCACCCGGAAGGTCTTGCCCTCCCGCCAGCTGAACGCGCAGCTGATCTCCACCGTGTCCCCGGCGCGCAGCTCCCGGAGGTACTTCACCGTGGTCTCCAGCACCACCGGACCCACGCCCTTGGCGAGCAGCTCGGACTGGCGGATCCCGGCCGCCTGGAGGTACTCCCAGCGGGCGTGCTCGGCGTACTGCAGGTAGACGGCCTGGTTCAGGTGCCCCTGGGTGTCGGTCTCGTAGCCGCGTACGGTGACCCGCGTGCTGAAGTCCTGATCGGTCATGCCCCGCACGCTACTCCGGCCGGGCGACGGGCACCGCGTAACGTCCGTCACGGCAGGGTGAGGATCCTCGGCCCGTCCTCGGTGACGGCGACGGTGTGCTCGATGTGGGCCGCGCGGCTGCCGTCGGTGGTGCGCAGCGTCCAGCCGTCCGGGTCGGTGGCGTAGTCGTCGCGGCCGCCGGCCGTCAGCATCGGCTCGATGGCCAGCACCAGGCCCGGGCGCAGCGGGTAACCCCGGCCCGGGCGGCCCTCGTTGGGAACGTGCGGGTCCTCGTGCATCCGGCGGCCGATGCCGTGCCCGCCGTAGCCGTCGAGCAGCCCGTAGCGTCCGGCCCGGGCGGCCGTGCCGACGGCGTGGGCGATGTCGCCGATCCGGTTGCCGACCACGGCGGCGGCGATCCCGGCCTCCAGGGCCCGCCGGGTGGCGGCGATCAGTGCGGTGTCCTCCGGGCGGGCGGTGCCGACGGTGAAGCTGACCGCGGAGTCGCCGCACCAGCCGTCCAGTACGGCGCCGCAGTCGATGCTCACCAGGTCGCCGTCGCGCAGCCGGTAGCCGTTCGGGATGCCGTGCACCACCGCGTCGTTGACGGACGCGCAGATCACGGCGGGGAACGGCACCGGCGCGAAGGACGGGCGGTACCCGAGGAACGGCGAGGTCGCCCCGGCCGCCGCGAGCACGCCCCGCGCCACCTCGTCCAGCTCCAGCAGGCTGACGCCCGCCGCCGCCTCCCGCTGCACCGCGGCCAGCGCGTTGGCGACCACCCGCCCGGCCTCGCGCATCGCGGCGAGGCCAGCGTCCGACTTGAGTTCGACCATGGTGAACCACTCCCCTGGATCCAATTCTTATACCGGTATTTGTATCACGGTCGAGAGTGGTCGATGGCACCCCCGGAGAGCGCGTGACTCCCGCCCGCGGAAACTGCCACGCCCACCCGGACCAAGATCCGCTACTGTTCGGCGCCGCACTCCGATGAACCGATCGCAAGGACCGACGTGACGTCCCCGCTGCTCCGCGCCGCACACCCGCACCTGACGGCCTCCGACGCGCCCACTCCCTCGCGGCTCCGCCGGCTCGGCAAGGCCGTACGGGCACCACTCGCCCTGATCGCCCTGGCCACTGTCGGAGTGCTGGTCGCCGGCTGGCTGAGCCGGACCGAGGCCGATGTCGCCCGGGTCGGCGACTGCCTGCATGACCGCGGCATCGCGTCCAGGCCGTACCTGCAGATCGTCGGCTGCACCAGGCACGAAGCCCAGTACAAGGTCACCAAGGTCATCCGGGACACCAGCCGGGACGGCTCGTGCGAAGCGGAGGGGCCAGAGGTCTTCGGCTCCTACACCCAGAAGCGGTCGACCAGCGTCGTCGTGCTCTGCCTGGCCCTCAACGCCGACCGGCCGGGTGGACCGGTCCCGCTCCCCAACTGGCCCGACGAGTACGGGGTGCCGTAGGCGCGCCCGGGCGCGCCGGACAGGCCCTAGACTCGACGGCATGGTGAGGACTCCGCTGACCCCGTGGGAGCGCGAGCGCGGGGAGCGCTTCGGGGTGCTGCTGCGTGAGGCGCGTGGTGGGCGCAGCATGGTCGAGGTGGCGGCGGTGGCCGGTGTCTCGGCGGAGACGCTGCGGAAGATCGAGACGGGGCGGGCGCCGACCCCGTCGTTCTTCACCATCGCGGCGCTGGCGTTCGCGCTCGACCTCTCCCTCGACGAGCTGGCCGCCGCGTGTGCGCTGCCGGAGGACGGCGCGGCGCTCTCGGCGTGACGGCGACGGCCCGCCCGGCGCGTGCTGCGCCGGGCGGGCCGTCGTCCGTCGAGGGGTGGTCCGGTCAGCCGACCGAGCTGTTGTAGCTCTCGATCGCGGGCTGGAGTTCCTTGGCCGCGTCGGCCAGGGCCTGCTGGGCGGTCTTGCTGCCGGCGATGGTCTGCTCGATGGCGGTCTCCACGCCCTTGCGGGCCTGCGGCATCACACCGAGCAGGCAGCCGGCGGTGGCCGGGGTGGGCTTGGTGGCCTTCAGCTGGTCGATGGCCGTCTGGAACTGCGGGTACTTGCCCACCCACTCCTTGTCCTTGGGGTCGTCCAGCGACTTCGTGTTGACCGGGAAGTAGCCCGTCCCGGTGTGCCAGACGGCCTGCTGCTCGGGGCCGGTGAGGAACTTCTCGAACTCCCAGGCGGCGCGCTTCTCGGCGTCCGAGTGGCCGGGGCCGCTGATCCACAGCGAGGCGCCGCCGATGACCGGGCCGCCCTGGTCGGCGGCGCTGACCTTCGGGAAGGCCGCGGTGCCGACGCCGAACTTGGCGGCCTCGGTGTAGCCGCGCAGGACGCCGGTGGACTCCAGGTGCATCGCGACCGTGCCGGCCTTGAAGGCGGCCTGGGCGTCATCGGTGACCCGGCCGGTGTTGGCCGCGTAGCCGCCCTTGACCAGGTCGGCCCACCACTGCACGATCTGCGCGCCCTGGGCGGAGTCGAACACGACCTTGGACGCCTTGTCGCTGCGGCCGTTGTCGCCGTCGCAGTACATGGTGCCGGACTCGGCGAGCAGCTCCTCGACGAACCAGCCGTAGATGGCGGCGCCGAAGCCGTAGCGGACGGTCTTGCCGTCGGCGTCCTTCTTGGTCAGCTTCTTCGCCAGGTCGGCCAGCTCGTTGAGGTCCTTGGGCGGCTGCGCCGGGTCGAGGCCGGCCTCCTTGAAGGCGTCGGTGTTCAGGTAGAGCAGCGGCATCGAGGAGTTGAACGGCATCGAGACGAGCTTGCCCTTGGCCGAGTAGTAGTTGCGGATGTTGGGGTCGAGGTCGGCCAGCGAGTAGCCGTCCTTGTCGACGAAGGCCTGGGCGGGGACGGTCTGCTTGGAGTCGATCATGAAGCGGGTGCCGATGTCGTAGACCTGCACCAGGGCGGGCGTGCCCTTCTGCTGCACCGCGGCCTTGTACTTGGTGACCAGCTCGTCGTACTTGCCCTGGAACTGCGCCTTGACCTCGATCTTGCCCTGGTGGGCCGCGTTGAAGTCCTTGACCAGCCCGTTCAGCACATCGGCGTTCTTGCCGGTCATCGAGTGCCAGAACTCGACGGTGGTGACGCCGGAGGCCTGGTCGAGCGCCTGGGCACCGGGCGCGCCGGCGTCGGCGGAGCCACCGGATCCGGAGCCGGAGCCGCTGGAGGTGCAGGCGGTCAGGGACAGGCCGGCCACCAGCAGGGCCGCGAGCGCGCGTGCACTCTTCTTCACGAGGTTCTCTTTCTTCCGGTCGGGCGTCGGGAACGTGTCGGGAACGTACGGCGGGTTCAGCGGACGGCGGGTTCAGCGGCCAGGACGGCGGCCGGCTCAGCGGACGGCGCCCGGCTCAGCGGACGGCGCCCGCGGTCAGGCCGCGGACGATGAAGCGCTGCCCGAAGGCCACCAGGGCGAGGGTGGGCAGCAGCGAGAGCACCACGCCGGCCAGGATCAGGCCGGGGTCGGCCATCTCGGAGTCGCGCAGCGAGGTCAGGCCGATCTGCAGGGTCTGCATGTCGGCGGTGCGGGTGATGATGAGCGGCCAGAAGTACTGGTTCCAGGCCGACAGGAAGACGTAGATCGACAGTGCCGCCAGGGCCGGCTTGTTGAGCGGGACGACGATCCGCCACAGGAAGCGCCAGTGGCCCGCGCCGTCGATCCGGGCGGCGTCGCGCAGTTCGCCGGGCAGCTGCCGGAAGGCCTGGCGCAGCATGAAGGTGCCGAAGCCGGAGGCCAGGAACGGCAGGACGAGGCCGAAGTAGGTGTTGCCGAGCCCCCAGTCCGACAGCGTCAGGTAGTTGGGGATGATGATGGCCTCCCACGGGACCATCAGCGTGGCCAGGAACACCGCGAACACCACCGCGCGCGCCTTCAGCGGCAGGAAGACGAAGGCGTACGCGGCCAGGATCGAGGTGACCAACTGGGCGAGGGTGATGGCGGTCGCGGTGATCGCCGAGTTGGCGTACTGCCGGAACAGCGGGATGGTGTCCACCGCGCCGGAGAAGTTCCGCCCGGTGACCGAGTGCGGCACCAACGCGGGCGGGTAGGAGGCGAGTTCGGACGGATCCATGAAGGCGCCGACGACCGCGTAGTACACCGGGAAGGCCACCGTGACCACGGCGACGGCGAGCAGCAGGTAGACGGCGGCGCGGCCGAGCAGGTCGCGCGGGGAGCGCCCGGCGAGGGCGCGGGGGCGCGGGCGCGGGCTGGAGGCGTCGGCCTCGGGCCGGGCGTCGGCGGTCGTGGTGGTCGAGCTCATGCGTAGTGCACCTTCCGCTCCAGGACGCCGAACTGGACGGCCGTGCAGGCGAGGACGACCACCAGCAGCACCACGGCCTGGGCGCTCGCCGTGCCGAAGTCGCTGGAGCCGTAGGCGAAGGCCTTCTCGTAGACGGAGTAGACCAGCGTCCGGGTGGAGCCGTCCGGCCCGCCCTTGGTGAGGATGTGGATCTGGCCGAAACTCTGCAGTGCGTGGACGGTGGAGACCACCGTCAGGAAGAACAGGTTCGGGCCGAGCATCGGGACGGTGATCGAGCGGGCCAGCCGCAGTCCGGAGGCCCCGTCGATCCGGGCCGCCTCGACCACCTCGCCGGGGATCGAGCCGATGCCCGCGGAGAGCACCAGCACGTTGTAGCCGAGGTTCATCCAGACCGTGGTCAGGGCCACCGAGAGCAGCGCGTACCGGGAGTCGGTGAGCCAGCCGACCGGCCCCAGGCCGACGTGCGACAGCAGCCCGTTGAGCACCCCGCTGGCCGGGTTGAAGAACACCGCGAACACCACCGAGGCGCTGGCCACGGAGAAGGCGAAGGGCAGCGCGAAGGCGGAGCGCAGCAGCCGTACGCCCCGGATCCGGTTCTCCAGGAGCAGCACCAGCACCAGCGCGCCGAGCACCCCCGGCACCACGGTGAGCAGGGTGAACAGCGCGGTGGTGACCAGCGTCCGGCCGAAGTCGGCCGAGGACAGCAGGTCGGTGTAGTGCTTGAACCCGACGTAGCGGGAGGGCGCGCCGAAGAGGTCGTTGGCGTGCCCGCTCAGGTAGATCGTCCGCCCCAGCGGATAGCCGATGAACAGGACGAACACCACCAGGGAGGGCAGCAGGAAGGCCCAGGCGAGGCCGTGCTCACCCCAGCGGCTTCGACGGCCCGGGAGGGGCACGGGGTGCGGTGCGGTCGGCATTGCTGGCGCGTCCGCCTTTCGTGTGTCGGTTCCGGCCGAAACCGTTTCTTGCCCGATCGACGGTGCGGAAACCCCTCGGTGATCAACCGGTGTCGGCGGGATTACGCGTTCGCGTCAGGTTCGGCCGGTCGTCCGTGCAAGCACGTCCACCACCACGGCGACGGCCTGTCAACGGGGTGTCGTACGGTGCGACGGTGGACGACACCGACTTCGACATGCGGGCCGCGATGGCCGCGACACCGGGCGGCCGCGACGGCGCCTGGGCCCTCGTCCGGGGCTTCGCCGCGTACTGGGGCGAGCCTCTGGGACCTCGGGACGGCTTCACCGACGCCGAGCTGCACGCGGCGGAGCAGCGGCTGGGGCTGCGACTGCCGACCGCACTGCGCGAGGCGTACCGGCTGTTCGGGCGCCGGGCCGACCTCACCAGCTCCCAGGACGTGCTGCTGACGCCGGACGAGCTCCACGTGCTGGACGGCGCGTTGGTCTACCGGGCGGAGAACCAGGGCTGCGCCCACTGGGGCGTGCTGCTCGGCGACCTGGCGCAGGCCGACCCGCCGACGGTGGGCCGGGCGGACCTCGCGGACAAGTCGCTGGAGCGGTGGGAGCCCTGGGAGGAGCGCTTCTCGACGGCGGCGGCGGTGATGGCGATGAGCGAGAAGCTGCTGGAGGACGACGAGTTGACCGACTTCCTCGATTCCGAGATCGAACTCCCGGACGCTTTCCGGGAGTTGCCTGCCCTCGGCCGGGAATGCCGCTGGTACCAGGGCCCGGACGTCCTGGTCCAGGCCGTCGGGGACGCCTGGATCGCGGTCCGGGCACGGACTCCGGAAGCGCTCGACGCGCTCTACGGAGCCGTGCCCGGGGACTGGTTGAACCGCTGAGCCGCGCCGGTCAGGCCGTGACGCCGCCATCCAGCACCAGGTCCGCGCCGACGGTGTAGCCCGCCTCCGGCGAGGCCAGGTACAGCACGGCGGCGGCGATCTCGGCGACCGCCCCGGACCGGCCGACCGGCACCTCGGACTTCATCCGGTCGCTCTTGTCGGCGTCGCTCTCGCCGGGCCGGGTCGACATCGGGGTGTCCACCGGGCCCGGGCTGACGGAGTTGATCCGCACGCCCTCGCCGATGTGGTCCCGGGCGGCGGAGCGGGTGAGCACGGTGACGGCGGCCTTGCTGGCCGAGTAGGCGCCGACGCCCTCGAGCCGCTTGTGAACGCCCAGGTTGGACGAGACGTTGACGATGGCGCCGCCGCCGTGGGCCCGCATGTGGCCGATCTGGTGCTTCATCGCCAGCAGGGTGCCGGTCACGTTGATCTCGAACACCCGCCGGAAGTCGTCCTCGTCGATCTCGGCGACCGGCCCGGCCGCGCCGAACACCCCGGCGTTGTTGACGGCGACGTCGAGCCCGCCGAACTGCTCGACGGTCTCCCGGACCAGCCGGGCGGCGTCCGCGCTGTTCGTCACGTCGCCGGTCAGCGCGACGGCCTTGCCGCCGGCCCGCTCGATCAGCTCGACGGTCTCGGCCAGCGGGCCGACGCTGCGCCCGGCGACCGCGACCCGGGCGCCCTCCTGGGCGAAGGCGAGCGCGATGCCCCGCCCGATGCCGCTGCCGCCGCCGGTGACCAGGACGGACTTGTCGGCGAAACGCGTGCTCATGAGGTGAACTCCTTGATCTGGGTGCTGTGTTCGGGTGCGGTGGTGATGCTCTTGGCGGTGTTGGTCTTGGTGGTGAGGGCCGTGGTGGTACCGGGCCCGGTGGGCTCGCTCCGGGGCAGTGCGGCGACCGCGAGAGCGGTCAGCGCCAGTCCGGCGGCGGCCGCGGCGAAGGCCGCCGCGTAGCCGCCGACGACGGTCGGGCGGGTGGCGGCGAGCGCCATCAGGGCGGCCAGCCCGGCGGTGGGGCCGAGTTCCATGGCGGTGTTGAAGACGCCCGCGGCCAGGCCGGTCCGTTCGGGTGCCACGCCGCCGGTGGCGAGCACGGCCGCCCCGGCGAAGGAGGCGGCGGCTCCGGCGGGCAGCAGGAGCAGTCCGGGCAGCAGCCCGGTGGCGTAGGGGCTGCCGGGGTCGAGCCCGGCCAGCAGGGCGAGTCCGACGGCCTCCAGTACGAGGCCGGCGGCGGTGACCGGCACCGGCCCGTACCGGGCGATCAGCGGCCCGGCCGCCCGGCCGGCCAGCACCAGGGCGACGGCGCACGGCAGGAAGGCGGCGGAGGTGTCGGCGGCGCTCCAGTCGCGCAGTTGCTGGAGGTAGAGCGAGAGCAGGACGAAGGCCAGGGCGGTGCCGGCGGAGGTCGCCGTCACGGCGGCCAGCGCGGTGGCCCGGCGCCGGTCGGCGAGGAAGCCGGGTGGCAGCAGGGGGTCGGCGGTGCGGCGTTCGGCGCCGACGAAGGCGAGCAGCAGGAGCAGTCCGGCGGCCAGTGGGGCGAGCACTCCGGCGGTGTGCCAGCCGTGGTCGGTGGACGCCACCAGGGCGTAACTCGCCGCGCAGAGCCCGGCGGTGGCGAGGGCGGCGCCGCGCAGGTCGAGTGCCGGGCGGGGGCCGGCGGGTGCGGGGGCGGGCAGTGCGCCGGAGCGGGCGAGGCCGGCCAGGGCGACCAGGGCGGGGACCGCGAACAGCCAGCGCCAGGAGACCACGGCGGTGACCGGGCCCGACACCACGCTGCCGGCGGTCGCGCCGAGCACCGAGACGCCGCCCCAGGTGGCCATCGCCCGCCGGTACGCGGCGGGTCGGGGATACAGCCGGCGGACCACCGCGACCGCCGCCGGGGCGATGAGCGCCGCGCCGACGCCCTGGACGAACCGGCCGGCCAGCAGGACGGGGTAGTCGGGCGCGAGGGCGCAGGCCACCGAGGCGGCGGCGAGCAGCGCCAGGCCCCACCGGAGCATCCGGCGGCCGCCGTAACGGTCCGTCAGTCGTCCGCCGAGCAGCAGCAGCGCGGCGAAGGAGAGTCCGTACCCGGCGCTGAGCAGCAACTCCTCGGACGGGCCGAGCCCGAGCTCCCGGGCGACCAGGGGCAGTGGCACGGTGAGGATCATGATGGTGAAGATCAGTACTGCCTGGACGACGCCGAGCAGCGCGAAGCTGGACCGGGTCGTCGGCGCGGCGACGCTCATGGAAACTCCCCCCCATACCAAATTTTCAAGAACGATCGATCCAGAAACAGGGCAGCACTCGGCACCGGCCGACCCGGCCGGAGGTCAGTCCAGCAGCGCCAGCGCCTGCTCGGCGGCGTCCCGCACCCGGGGTGCGCCGTCGGCGGTCTTGCCCACCACCCGGATGCCCTGCAGCAGCACCACCAGCATCCGGGCCAGCGCCCGCGGCTCCCGCCCCGCGGGCAGTTCGCCCTGGGCGTCGGCGCGCAGCAGGGCGGTGGTCAGCGCCGTCTCCAGGTGGCCGTAGCTGACCTCCACCCGGCGGGCCGCCGCCGCGTCGTGCGGGGCGAGTTCGACGGCCGTGTTGGTGATGAAGCAGCCGCGCTTGCGGTCTTCGTCCCCCATCGACGCGTAGCGGCGCACCAGGGCGCGGACGGCCGGCAGCACCGGACCGGGCTGGGACAGCTCGGCCAGCAGGCCCGGGTCGTGCTGCTCGTTGTAGCGCTCCAGCGCGCGCAGGTAGAGCTCGTGCTTGCTGCCGAAGGTGGCGTAGATGCTGGCCCGGGCGATGCCCAGCCCTTCGACCAGGTCGGCCATCGAGGTGGCCTCGTAGCCGCGCCGCCAGAACAGTTCGAGGGCTGCCTGGAGCGCCGCGTCCGGGTCGAATTCCTTGGTTCGCGCCATGACGGGAACGCTAGCCCTTTCCAGACCGATCGGTCAAGAAAGACTGACGAGCAGTCCGGACCGACCTCTGACGGAGCATTGCCAAGTGGACTAGACCAAAGCTAGCGTTACCGCCCCCATCCCTCCTCCCCCACAGGAGGCGCACCGGCATGCCCGCACACCTTCCCCCCACCCCCCGCCAGGCCGTCGAGGCCGCCCGCCCGCTCGTACTGACGGTCTTCCGGATCGTCGTCGGCCTGCTCTTCGCCTGCCACGGCGCCGCCTCGCTCTTCGGCGTCCTCGGCGGCGCCAAGGGCGGCGGCAGCCTCCCGCTCGGCCAGTGGCCGGGCTGGTGGGCCGCACTGATCCAACTGCTCGGCGGCGCCCTGGTGCTGCTCGGCATCGGCACCAGGACGGCCGCCCTGCTCTGCTCCGGCTCGATGGCCTACGCCTACTTCACCGTCCACCAGGAACAGGCCCTGCTACCGCTGCAGAACGGGGGCGAGCCCTCGGTGATGTTCTGCTGGGCGTTCCTGGCCATCGCGGTACTCGGCTCCGGCCCGTACTCGCTGGACCGGCTGCTCGCCACCCGCCGGCCGGCGGCCGCCGAACCCGGCCCCCGGCCGACCTCGACCGGCTGACCCCCGCGGCCGGGCTCAGCCCTCGTCCAAGTACCGCTCCACCGTGGCGACCTTGGCGGTGAGGCCGTCGGTGACCCCGGCCCGGTCGTCGATCTTGATGACCGTGCTGACCCGGTTGCTGTGGGCCTTCACCGCCTCGATCGCCGCCCTGATCACCGGCATCACCTCGTCCCACTCCCCCTCGATGCTGGTGAACATGGCGTCCGTACGGTTCGGCAGACCGCTCGCCCGGACCACCCGGACGGCCTCGGCCACCACCTCCCCCACGTCCTCGCCGATCCCCAGCGGGGTCACCGAAAAAGCTGCGATCACGGTTCCACACTCCTCCGACGTCCGATGACGCCTGGTCACGGCCCCGAGTACTCGGGGCCGTGACCAGGCTAGTCAGAGGGGCAGCCGGACCACCGTCGGCAAGGGTGGTCCGACGACCAGGGGGACGCGGGCGCGACGCCGGGGCCGGCGGGCGGGGGCGGTGCCGGGGCCGGCGGGCGGGGGCGGTGCCGGGGCCGGCGGGCGGGGGCGGTGCCGGGGGCAGGGCAGGGCGGAGGCCCCGGCCTCCCGGCGCACCAGCACGAACGCGGCTCCGGCGCACGAGACCGGGCCGGTCGGCCGAGCGCCCGCCACCTTCCACATTCTGTTGAATCGCCCCTTGACTCCCCGCCGGACCCGACCCTACCGTGTTTCCACATACAGAAACCGTTCTTCCGTATGGTGGAAATCAGGAGATGAGCCCTCCGACCCACTGCGGGCCGACGCAGGAGAGAACCGATGCCCCGTATGACAGCCGCCCGCGCGGCCGTGGAGATCCTCAAGCTCGAAGGCGTCGACGTCGCCTTCGGCGTGCCGGGCGCCGCCATCAACCCCTTCTACGCCGCCCTCAAGGCCTCCGGCGGGATCAAGCACACCCTGGCCCGCCACGTCGAGGGCGCCTCCCACATGGCCGAGGGCTACACCCGGGCCAAGGCGGGCAACATCGGCGTGTGCATCGGCACCTCGGGGCCGGCCGGCACCGACATGATCACCGGCCTGTACTCGGCGATCGCCGACTCCGTCCCGATCCTGTGCATCACCGGCCAGGCCCCGGTCGCCCGCCTCCACAAGGAGGACTTCCAGGCCGTCGACATCGCCTCGATCGCCAAGCCGGTCACCAAGGCCGCGACCACCGTCCTGGAGGCCGCTCAGGTCCCCGGCGTCTTCCAGCAGGCCTTCCACCTGATGCGCTCCGGCCGCCCCGGCCCGGTGCTGATCGACCTGCCGATCGACGTCCAGCTGACCGAGATCGACTTCGACCCGGAGGCCTACCAGCCGCTGCCGGTCTACAAGCCGACCGCCAACCGGATCCAGATCCAGAAGGCCATCGCGCTGCTCCAGGAGTCCGAGCGCCCGCTGATCGTGGCCGGCGGCGGCGTCATCAACGCCGACGCGGCCGAACTGCTGCTGGAGTTCGCCGAGCTGACCGGCGTCCCGGTGGTCCCGACCCTGATGGGCTGGGGCATCGTCCCGGACGACCACGAGCTGAACGCCGGCATGGTCGGCCTCCAGACCTCGCACCGGTACGGCAACGAGAACTTCCTCGCCTCCGACTTCGTCCTCGGCATCGGCAACCGCTGGGCCAACCGCCACACCGGCGGCCTGGACGTCTACACCGAGGGCCGCACCTTCGTCCACGTCGACGTCGAGCCCACCCAGATCGGCAAGATCTTCGCCCCCGCCCTCGGCATCGCCTCCGACGCCAAGGCCGCGCTGGAGCTGTTCGTCGAGGTCGCCAAGGAGCTCAAGGCCGCCGGCACCCTCAAGGACCGCAGCGCCTGGGCCGCCTCCACCCAGGAGCGCAAGGCGCGGCTCCAGCGCCGCACCCACTTCGACAACGTGCCGCTCAAGCCGCAGCGCGTCTACGAGGAGATGAACAGGGCCTTCGGCCCGGAGACCCGCTACGTCACCACCATCGGCCTGTCCCAGATCGCCGGCGCCCAGATGCTGCACGTCTACCGGCCGCGGCACTGGATCAACTGCGGCCAGGCCGGCCCGCTGGGCTGGACCATCCCGGCCGCGCTGGGCGTCGCCACCGCCGACCCCGAGGGCCAGGTCGTCGCGCTCTCCGGCGACTACGACTTCCAGTTCATGGTCGAGGAGCTGGCGGTCGGCGCCCAGCACCGGATCCCGTACGTCCACGTGCTGGTGAACAACTCCTACCTGGGCCTGATCCGCCAGGCGCAGCGGGGCTTCGACATCGACTTCCAGGTCAAGCTTGAGTTCGAGAACATCAACGCGCCGGAGCTGGGCGTCTACGGCGTGGACCACGTCAAGGTCGCCGAGGGCCTGGGCTGCAAGGCGATCCGGGTCACCGAGCCGGAGGGCCTGCTGCCGGCCTTCGAGGAGGCCAAGAAGCTGGCCGCCGAGTTCCGCGTCCCGGTCGTGGTCGAGGCGATCCTGGAGCGGGTCACCAACATCTCGATGGCCGCCGCCGACATCGACAAGGTCAACGAGTTCGAGGAGCTGGCCACCCTCCCCGAGCACGCGCCGACCGCGATCAAGCCGCTGGCCCTCTGAGAACCCCGCCCGGTGGGGGCGTACGAGCCGCTCCGTACGCCCCTGCCAGGCGGAACACCGGCGGGGCCGGCGCGGTTGGACCGTCCGGGGCCGCTACGGTGTGCCCGGGCGACACCCCGCTGCCAAACTGCCGAAAGGACCACCACCGTGAGCCTGTACGACATCCCGCTGCGCACCCTCACCGGCGAGCCCGCCTCGCTGGCCGACCACAAGGGCAAGGCGCTGCTGATCGTCAACGTCGCGTCCAAGTGCGGGCTGACCCCGCAGTACACCGGCCTGGAGAACCTCCAGAAGCGCTACGCCGCCCGCGGGTTCACCGTGCTGGGCTTCCCCTGCAACCAGTTCGCCGGGCAGGAGCCGGGTAGCGCCGAGGAGATCCAGAGCTTCTGCTCGACCACCTACGGCGTGACGTTCCCGCTGTTCGAGAAGATCGACGTCAACGGTGACGACCGGCACCCGCTGTACCGGGAGCTGACCGAGGTCGCCGACGCCGAGGGCGAGGCCGGGGACGTCAGCTGGAACTTCGAGAAGTTCCTGATCTCCCCGGACGGCACGGTCGCCGCCCGGATCCGGCCCCGGGTCGAGCCCGAGTCGGCCGAGCTGACCGCCGCGATCGAGGCCGTGCTGCCGGCCTGACGCACCCCGTCCAAGGATCAGGGCCGCCCCCGGGCGGCCCTTTCCGTGTCACAGCAGCAGCCTGGTCCCGGGCGGGAGTTCACCCGCCCGGGCGGCGTTGCGCAGATGCGCCAGCAGGGTGCCGTGCAGCGCCTCGGCGGCGCGGGTCAGCGGCACCTCGTGGCCGTGGGCGACGGCGATGGTCCGGCCCAGCCCCGGCCCCGCGAACGGGGTGACGGACAGCCCCGAGCGCGCCGCGACCATCCCGGGCACCACCGCCGGGCCCAGTCCGGCCCGGACGAAGCCCAGCACCGCGTCCATCTCACCGCCCTCGACGGCGAACTCCGGCTCGAACCCGGCCGCCCGGCAGGCCGCCAGGGCCGCCTCCCGGACGTCGTACCCCTCCCGGAACATCACCAGCGGCCGCCCGCGCAGCTCCGCCACCCGCACCGGGCGCCGCGCCGGCCCGGCGGCCGAGACCAACACCAGCTCCTCGTGGAGCAGTTCGGTGACGGCAAGGGCGGGCGCGGCCTCACCGCTGGGCGGGGTGATGACCAGCGCGAGGTCCAGCTCCCCCGCCGCCAGCCAGCGGACCAGATCGCGCGAACCGCCCTCCCGCACTCCCAGCGCGACGCCCGGGTAGCGGTCCCGGAAGACCCGCAGCACGTCCGGCACCAGGCTGGTGCACAGGCTCGGCGGCGCCCCCAGGCGCACCCGGCCGCGGCGCAGCTGCACCGTCTCCTGGACGGCCAGCCGGGCGCTCTCGGTGTCCGCGATGATCCGCCGGGCCAGCGGCAGCAGGGCGTCCCCGGCGTCGGTGAGAGCGATGTTGCCGCGGGTGCGGTGGAACAGTTCGGCCCCCAACTCCCTTTCCAGCGCCCGGATCTGCTGGGAGAGCGAGGGCTGGGCGACGTGCTCGGCCTCGGCGGCCCGGGTGAAGTGCCGGGTCTCGGCGACGGCCAGGAAGTAGCGGAGTTGCTGGAGCTGCACGCACCCAGGCTACGCCGCGACGATAGGCGCCGACTATCGTCACCAGCCGCAGCATGTCTTGGACGCACCCTGGTGGCCGTCTCTACCGTTGCTGCCATGACAACCGCGACTCGGACGGGCCGGCATCCGTCCACCTTGGCGACCCTGTGGCGGTCGACCGTCGGCAAGAAGGCGGTCATGGCCGTCACCGGACTGGTCATGCTGCTGTACCTGGTCGCGCACATGCTGGGGAACCTCAAGGTCTTCTTCGGCCCCGACGACATCAACGGCTACGCCGCCTGGCTGCGCACCATCGGCCAGCCCTTCCTGGGCCACGAGTGGTTCCTGTGGATCGCCCGGGTCGCCCTGCTGGCCTCCGTCGTCCTGCACGGCGTGTCCGCGTACCAGCTCAGCCGGCGCGACCTCGCCGCCCGCCCCAGCAAGTACGTGCACCAGCGCCGCCGGGCCAGCTACGCGACCCGCACCATGCGCTGGGGCGGGGTGATCCTGGCGCTGTTCCTGGTCTGGCACATCCTCGACCTCACCACGCTCACCGTGAACCCGGTCGCCGAGCACGGCCACGTCTACCAGAACGTCGTCGGCACCTTCGGCCGCTGGTACAGCGACGTGATCTACATCGTCGCCATGCTGGCCGTCGGCCTGCACATCCGGCACGGCTTCTGGAGCGCCGCGCAGACCCTCGGCGCCAACAACGCCCGCCGCGACAAGGCGCTCAAGCTGACGGCCGACGGCCTGGCGCTGGTGCTGACGGCCGGCTTCCTGTCCGTCCCGCTGGCCGTGATGTTCGGAGTGGTGAAGTGAGCAACGCTGAATCCGGGAGCAACGCAGGTTCCGGGAGCAACGCAGGTTCCGGGAGCAACGCCGGATCCGGGAGCTACCTGGACTACGCCCTCGGCGAGCCGATCGCCGACACCAAGGCCCCGGCCGGACCGATCGAACAGCGCTGGGACCAGCGGCGGTTCGACGCCAAGCTGGTCAACCCGGCCAACCGGCGCAAGCACACCGTGATCGTGGTCGGCACCGGCCTGGCCGGCGGCGCGGCCGGCGCCACCCTCGCCGAACAGGGCTACCACGTCGTCCAGTTCTGCTTCCAGGACTCCCCGCGACGTGCCCACTCGATCGCCGCCCAGGGCGGCATCAACGCGGCCAAGAACTACCGCAACGACGGCGACTCCGTCCGCCGGCTGTTCTACGACACCGTCAAGGGCGGCGACTTCCGCGCCCGCGAGTCCAACGTGCACCGGCTCGCCCAGGTGTCGGTGGAGATCATCGACCAGTGCGTGGCCCAGGGCGTGCCCTTCGCCCGCGAGTACGGCGGCCTGCTGGACACCCGCTCCTTCGGCGGCGTGCAGGTCTCCCGCACCTTCTACGCCCGCGGCCAGACCGGCCAGCAGCTGCTGCTCGGCGCCTACCAGGCGCTCTCCCGGCAGATCGCGGCCGGGAACGTGGAGCTCCACCCGCGCACCGAGATGCTCGACCTGCTGGTGGTCGACGGCCGGGCCCGCGGCATCGTCGCCCGCGACCTGGTCACCGGCGAGATCCGCTCGTACACCGCGGACGCCGTCGTCCTCGCCACCGGCGGCTACGGCAACGTCTTCTACCTCTCCACCAACGCCAAGAACTCCAACGCCACCGCGATCTGGCGGGCCCACCGGCGCGGCGCCCACTTCGCCAACCCGTGCTTCACCCAGATCCACCCCACCTGCATCCCGCGCTCCGGCGACCACCAGTCCAAGCTCACCCTGATGAGCGAGTCGCTGCGCAACGACGGCCGGATCTGGGTGCCCAAGGCCGCGGGCGACACCCGCCCGCCCGGGCAGATCCCGGAGCAGGAGCGGGACTACTACCTGGAGCGGATCTACCCCGCCTTCGGCAACCTGGTGCCCCGCGACATCGCCTCCCGGGCCGCCAAGAACGTCTGCGACGAGGGCCGCGGCGTCGGCCCCGGCGGCCAGGGCGTGTACCTGGACTTCGCCGACGCCATCCGCCGGATGGGCCGGGACGCCGTCGAGGCCAAGTACGGCAACCTCTTCGAGATGTACGAGCGGATCACCGCCGAGGACCCGTACCGGGTGCCGATGCGGATCTACCCGGCGATCCACTACACGATGGGCGGACTCTGGGTCGACTACGACCTCCAGACCACCGTCCCCGGGCTGTTCGCGATCGGCGAGGCCAACTTCTCCGACCACGGCGCCAACCGGCTCGGCGCCAGCGCGCTGATGCAGGGCCTCGCCGACGGCTACTTCGTCCTGCCGCCCACCATCAACGACTACCTGGCCCGCAACCCGGTGCCGGCGGTGCCCGCCGACCACCCGGTGCTCACCGAGGTCGAGGCCGAGGTCGAGGACCGGCTCAACCTGATCCTCTCCGTCGACGGCGACCGCACCCCCGACTCCTTCCACCGCGAACTCGGCGAACTCCTCTGGGAGGAGTGCGGGATGGCCCGCGACGAGGCCGGGCTCAAGCGCGCGCTGGAGCGGATCCCGCAGCTGCGCGAGGAGTTCTGGCGCCGGATCAAGGTGCCCGGCACCGGCCAGGAGCTCAACCAGTCGCTGGAGAAGGCCAACCGGCTGGTCGACTACTTCGAACTCGCCGAACTGATGTGCCTGGACGCCCTGCACCGCGCCGAGTCATGCGGCGGCCACTTCCGCACCGAGAGCCAGACCCCCGACGGCGAGGCCGCCCGGCGCGACGAGGACTTCTCCTACGCCGCCGCCTGGGAGTTCACCGCCACCGGCCGGGCGCCCGTCCTCCACCGCGAGCACCTCGACTTCGAGCACGTCCACCCCACCCAGCGGAGCTACGCATGAACCTCACCCTGCGCATCTGGCGCCAGGCGGGCCCGGACGCACCCGGCTCGATGACCACCTACCAGGTCAGCGGCATCAGCCCGGACATGTCCTTCCTGGAGATGCTCGACACCCTCAACGAGGAACTGATCACCCGCGGCGACCAGCCGGTCGCCTTCGACCACGACTGCCGCGAGGGCATCTGCGGCGCCTGCGGCATGGTCATCAACGGCCAGGCGCACGGCCCCGAGCGCACCACCACCTGCCAGCTGCACATGCGGCACTTCCGGGACGGCGACACCATCGACGTCGAACCGTGGCGGGCCTCGGCCTTCCCGGTGGTCAAGGACCTGGTGGTGGACCGCTCCGCCTTCGACCGGATCATCGGCTCCGGCGGCTACATCACCGCCCCCACCGGCAGCGCCCCCGAGGCCCACGCCACGCCCGTCCCCAAGGAGGCCGCCGACACCGCCTTCGAGCACGCCGAGTGCATCGGCTGCGGAGCCTGCGTGGCCGCCTGCCCGAACGGCTCTGCGATGCTGTTCACCTCCGCCAAGGTGGTGCACCTCAACGTGCTGCCCCAGGGCGCGCCGGAACGCTCCGCCCGGGTGCGGAACATGGTCGCGGCGATGGACGCCGAGGGCTTCGGCGGCTGCACCAACACCGGCGAGTGCGCCACCGCCTGCCCCAAGGGCATCCCGCTGCCCAGCATCGCGGCGATGAACCGGGAGTTCCTGCGGGCCGCCCGCGGCTGACCCTCCCCGCCCCGTGAACGGTCGGCCCCTCGCTCTGGTGCTCAGGCGGGGGGCCGACACCTGTTCCCCGTTCGCCGTTCTCTGTTCCCCGTTCGCCGTTGCCGGGGCGTGCGGGCCCGATTCGCGCTACCCGTACGGGTGGTGGATCGCCGCACGCGGTGCTTCCTGACGGAGAATCGCGCTACGGTGGTGCTCCGCTACGGAGGGACGGCATATGCCCGAGGTTCAGTCCTGTTCCGGCTGCGGCGGGTCCGGGGGGACCCAGAAGACCGAGGCAACGGTCGAACTGGACGAGGAAGGAAGCATGGTGCCCAGCGTTCACACCTTCTGGTCACCGTGCGGTCGGTGCCACGGATCCGGGACGGTGATCGTCGGATGAGGTTGGTCTTCGAGTGCGTCGAGTGCGGTGGGCACTACCTGCCGCCGGAGGGCATGGTCTATCCGGACGGGCCGGCCTCGCCGGTCTGGTGCACCTCCTGCCAGACGTCCAAGCACCGGGCGGGCCTCCGGGAGGACCCCCTGCTCGCCCGGATCGCCCTGGCCGCCGCCCGGGCCGCGCTGGCCCGACGCACCGCCGAGGCCGCCGAACCGGCCGCCACCGGCCGCGGCGACGTCCGCCCGTCCCGGCCCCCGCTGTCCCGCCGGGCCCGCTCCGGCCCGGGTGGGGTGCGCGGCAAGCTGGGCTGAGGCCCGGCTCCTGGTCCGGCCGACTCCTCCGCCGTGCCAGTTCCTGTTCCGTGCCAGGTCCTCTGCCGTACCGACTCCTCCGCCGTGCCGGAGCCTTGTGCCCGGCCGTGGACCGGGCCACCGGCGTCAGAACAGCGCCTCCTGGGTGTCCGGTTCCGGCGGGCGGATCCGCTCCTGGAGGACCAGGCCGTCGGAGGCCCGGCCGGTGACCGGCGTGAGCGTCCAGCCGGTCAGCCGCCGGGTGTCCAGCAGCAGCGGGCCGGAGCCGTCCGGCTGGTCCAGGAACAGGTACCGGCCCACCGGTGGGCGCAGCGTGCCCGCGATCACCGCGCCGTCGGCCAGTCCGGCGATCTCCCGGTAGGCCTCGGGGGCGCCGCCGGCCAGGCCGTAGCGCTCCACGTGGTCCACCACCGGGCGGTCGGCGAGCAGCTCCACGGCGTGGCCGTCCAGCAGCCGATGCGCCTGCGCCCGGGCCCCGGTGAGCACCGTACGGCGGTACGGCGCGTCGCCGTGCGCCCACCAGTGGTCCGTCTTGAGCCGGGACTTGTACCGCTCGCGGGCCATCCCCGAGGCGGCCACGGTGAGTTCGGCGCGGCGCACCGCGGGCAGGCCGCCGCGCGCGGTGAACGCGTAGGCCAGCGCGCCCTGTTCGAGCAGCCGGCTGTCGCCGCGCTGCTCGGCGGTCAGACCGACCTTCAGCAGGCCCTCGCCGAACCAGGCGAGGTAGAGCAGGTAGGTGCGGCCGTCGTCGAGGATCTGGTCCCGGGCCAGCGCCAGGCCGCGGTCCACGCTCTGGCAGGCCGGGCACTGCGTCGCGGCGCCGGCCGGGTCGATCACGGCGCGGTGCGGGCAGGGCGTGCGCTCCGTCGCCCCGGCCAGCCAGGCCCCGACGCAGCGGCGCGGGCCGGCCAGCAACCAGCCGACCTCCGCCCCCGGCGCGACGGCGCGCTCGTGCACCTGTGTGCCGCGCACGGCGCCGAGCAGGGCCCGGCCGTCGTGCCAGCTCAGGCCGGTGGAGACCCAGCCGGCCGGCCGGTCCGGGTGCTGGGGTGCGGGGATCGTCACGGGCATCCCTCCCTGGGGTCCTGCTCGGGGTCGTCCTGGATCTTCCTCGGGTCCTCGATCCAGGTGAGGCTACCCGGTGGCACTGACAATCCCGTTCTGCCGGGCGAAGTGCATAAGCAACTTAGATAAGTTGCTGATACATTCGCCCCCATGGCAGCAGTGGAGTCATCCGACGGCCTCGACGTGGCCGCCCTCGCCGATGCCCTGGAGCAGTTCACCGGGATGTTCATCCGCCTCGCCTCGGTGGAGAAGCTGAGCTTCACCACCCTCGGGGTGCTGCACACCCTCGCCGGGCGCGGCCCGCTGCGGCTCTCCGAACTCACCGCGAGCGAGCAGGTCACCCAGCCCGCCATCACCCAGCTGGTCACCCGGCTGGAGCGCGACGGCCTGGTCCGCCGCGGACCCGACCCCACCGACCGCCGCGCCGTCCTGGTGCACCTCACCCCCGCCGGACGGGCCGTCGTCGACCGCCGTCGCGGCGACCGGGTCGCCCGGCTGACCGCCCTGACCGGGCATCTGGACGAGCACCGGCGGCAGAGCGTCGCCGCCGCACTGCCCGCGCTGCTGGAGATGGCCGCGCTCGGCGCCGCGCACCCCGACGGCCCGCCGCCACCCCGACCGTCCCGCTGAGACGAGCCCGGCAAGGAGCCCCGGATGACCAGCGCCCCCTTCCCGCTCTCCCCCACCCCGATCCACCTCGCCGACGCCGTCCTCGACGACCTGCGCGAACGCCTCGCCCGCACCCGGGCCCCGCTCGGCGAGCCCGACGACTGGTCCTACGGCGTCCCGCGCGGCTACCTCGCCGAACTCCTCGCGTACTGGCGCGACGGCTACGACTGGCGCCGCGCCGAGGCCGCGATCAACGCCCACGAGAACTACGTCGCGACGGTCGACGGCACCCCCGTGCACTTCCTGCGCCGGCCCGGCGTCGGCCCGCGGCCCGTCCCGCTGATCCTCACCCACGGCTGGCCTTGGACCTTCTGGCACTGGTCCAAGGTGATCGACCCGCTCGCCGACCCCGGCGCCCACGGCGGCGACCCGGCCGACGCCTTCGAGGTGATCGTCCCGTCCCTGCCCGGCTTCGGCTTCCCCGGCCCGCTCACCGGCTTCCCGGACGTCAACTTCTGGAAGGTCGCCGACCTCTGGCACACCCTGATGACCGAGACCCTGGGCCACCGGAAGTACGCCGCCGGCGGCTGCGACATCGGCGGGATCGTCTCCAGCCAGCTCGGCCACAAGTACGCCGACCGGCTGTACGGCATCCACATCGGCTCCGGGCTCCCGCTCGACTTCTTCAACGGCCCCCGCGCCTGGGACTTCGCCCGAAACCGGCCCCTCACCGACGACCAGCCCGCCGAGGTCCGCGCCCGCGTCGTCGAACTGGACCGCCGCTCGGCCTCCCACCTCGCCGTCCACACCCTCGACGGCGCCACCCTGGCCCACGGGCTGAGCGACTCACCCGCCGGACTGCTCGCCTGGCTGCTGGAGCGCTGGAACGCCTGGAGCGACAACGGTGGCCGCCTGGAGAGCGTCTTCACCAAGGACGACCTGCTCACCCACGCCACCATCTACTGGGCCAACAACTCCATCGGCACCTCGATCCGGTACTACGCCAACGCCAACCGCCACCCCTGGAGCCCCTCCCACGACCGCACCCCGGTCGTGCAGGCCCCGGTCGGGCTCACCTTCGTCGGCTACGAGAACCCGCCCGGCGTCCGCACCGCCGAGGAGCGCGTCCGGACGTTCGTCAGCGGCCCGCAGGCCGCCTGGTTCAACCACGTCAACGTCAATGCCCATGACCACGGCGGCCACTTCATCCCCTGGGAGAACCCCGACGCCTGGATCGACGACCTGCGCCGCACCTTCCGAGGCCGTCGGCCGTGAACCCGGCGCCGGCGCCGTTGGGACGCGTGCCGCCCGAGGCGCAGGCGGAGCCCCCCGCGGGCGAACCCGCCCCCGTCCGCCCGGCGACCGTCGCCGGGCCGACGGGCCGTCACCGGGCCGTGGCCGTGGGGCGGTAGCGGTGCAGGTCGCGGGGGCTTGGCCGGGCGGGGCGTTCACGTTCTATTGTGGCGGGCGCGGTCGGCGGTGTCACCGGGAGGTGGCACGGGGAGGCCGGGTCGGTGTGAGCGCGAAGGGGTGGCTGGTGGCGGGGCGTCGGAACACTGGGGTGCTGGCGGTCTGGGCGGAGGCGCAGCGGCAGCAGCAGCGCCGGGAGGAGGCCCGTTGGCGCGCCGAGGCGGCGGAGTTGCGCCGGCACGAGCGGGCCCAGCGGGAGGCGCAGCGGGCGGCGGCCCGGAACGAGCGGGAGGCGCAGCGCGCGTACCAGCAGTCGCGGGAGGCGGAGGCGGCCGCGCGGACGGCCGAACTGGACGCCCGGGTGGAGGAGTTGCGCGGGTTGCTGGCGGCCGGGCTGGCCGCGCCGGGGTTCGGGCCGCAGGCGTTGCTGGCGCCGCGTCCGGTGCCACCGTTCGATCCGGGGCCGCTGGGCGAGCCGGTGCCGATGCCGGACCAGACGTCCGCCGCCTACTTCGTGCCGCCGCCGGACGGGGCACAGGCCCGCAACGGCGGGGTGCGCCGGCAGTACGAGCAGTACCTGGCCCAGGCCCGTGCCCGGTTCGAGCAGGACTGGTACGCCGCGCAGGCGCGGGAGGCGGACCGGCAGCGCCGACTGGCCGCCTACCACCGGGAGTACCTGGCGTGGGCGGAGGGCTTCCGCCGCCAGGAGGAGGAACGCGGGGCCGGTACCGAGGAGTTGCTGCGGCGGCTGCGGGCGGGTGAGCCGGAGGCGGTGCAGGAGTACTTCACGGCGGGGCTGTACGCCTCGGCGGCCTGGCCGGAGGGCTTCCCGCACCGGGTGGTCGCGGCCTGGGAGGCGTCGAGCCGTCAGCTGGTGGTCAACTGGGAGCTGCCCGGCCCGGACGTGGTGCCGGCGGCCGGGCGGGTGCGGTACGTGAAGGCGGACGACCGCGAGGCCGAGGTGGCCCGGCCGGCGACCGAGCGCAAGGCGCTGTACCGGGAGGTGCTGGCGCAGTCGGCGCTGCGGGTGGCGGTGGAGCTGTTCCGGGCGGACCGGGACGGGATGCTGGACTCCGTGGTGCTGAACGGCTTCGTGCTGGGCATCGACCCGGCGACCGGCCGGGAGGCGGAGCGCTTCCTGTCGACCCTGACCGCGACCCGGGCCGAGTTCTCCGGGCTGGCGCTGGACCGGGTGGCGCCGGTGGAGTGCTTCCAGGGGCTGGGCGGCAAGCTGTCGGCACGGCCCGAGCGGCTGGACGAGGTGAAGCCGGACCGGCTGCCGGAGTCGGTCGGCGGGGGCCTGGCCGGGCACTTCGGCGAGGACGAGCCGGACCTCTTCGAGATGGACCCGCTGGAGTTCGAGGACCTGATCGCCGAGCTGTTCCGGCTGCGCGGCTTCCGGGTGATGACCACGGCCCGCAGCGGCGACGTCGGGGTGGACGTGGTCGCCGAGGACCTGGACCCGGTGACCGGCGGCAAGATCGTGATCCAGGCCAAGCGCTACAAGAAGACCGTCCCGCCGACGGCCGTGCGCGACCTGGAGTCCACCGTCCGCCACCACGGCGCGATCAAGGGCATCCTGGTCACCACGGCGGGCTTCGGCAAGGGCTCGTACAACTACATCGAGGGCAAGCCGCTGACCCTGGTGAGCGGGCCGGAGCTGGTGGAGCTGCTGGCCGAGCAGGGGCTGCGCGGTCGGCTCGGCGGCGGAAACGGCGGAAACGGCGGAGGCGGCGGAGCCAGCGGCAGCGGCAGCGACGGCGGTGGCGCAAGCGGTGGCGGCGGCCGGAACGGCGACAGCGGCGGGAACGGCGAGTCGGGTGGCGCTTCGCACCGGACGGCCGAGGGCGCCGGGCCCGCGACCCCGCCCAGCAGCGTGACGGTCAGTTGGCAGAGCCGCACCGCCGGCGGGGACCCGGTGGAGCTGGACGTCAGCGCGTTCCTGTGCGCCCACGGCCGGGTGCTGAGCGACGAGCACTTCGTGTTCTTCAACAACCCGCAGGACCCGGACGGCGCCGTCCGGCTGTACCCGACCCACTCGGTGCCGGGCGAGCCGGCCCGGGCGGCGCGGCTGAGCCTGGACCTGCACCGGCTGCCGGCCGCCGTGGACGAGGTGGTGCTGGCGGTGTCCACCGAGGAGGAGGAGCCCCCGGCTCTGCCGCTGGGCTACGTGTACGGGCTGGCCGTCGCCGCCGAGTACGGGCCGGGCGCGGACGGCCCGGTGAAGTGGCCGGGTGCCAACGGCGGCATCGCGGACTCGGCGATGCTGCTGGGGAGCTTCCGACGGGCGGCCGGCGGCTGGCAGTTCGGTCCCTCGGCGCGGGCGGTGACGAACGGCCTGACCGGGCTGGCGACGGCCTTCGGCGTCGCGGTGGAGTGACGCGGTGGGGTGACGTCGCGGAGTGACGCCGCCGGGACCACCGGAGCCCGTGGGTCTCGGGGCGACAGGTCATACCTGAGGAGGAGATCGCCCCCGCCGCCCCGCCGGGTCGGCGGGGGCCGACCCTCCGCTCGGCATACGCCTCGGGCTCGAACGGCTTGGGAGGATGGATCGGTAGGAATATCCGATTCATTCCCAGGAGTCTTCGTGACCTTCCCCGCAACCGCCGTCCGTACCGGCCTGGCGGCCGCCCGCGCCACCGGCCTCAACAAGGTCTACGGGGAGGGGGAGACCCGGGTCGTCGCCCTGGAC
>NZ_JBHXEG010000005.1:115548-171496 GCF_042724935.1 Kitasatospora sp. NPDC127060 | reverse complement strand
TGCGACAGCGAGTCGGTGTGGGTGCTGCCGTACCCGTCCAGGTACGCCTTCCAGCTGCCACCGTGGGCCGGCTCGGAGGAGCTGTTGTCCACCACGCCGCTCGAAGCCGTCCACGGCGAGGCCGTGCCGGTCTCGAAGCCCGCGTTGCCGAGCAGCTGGGCCGGGGTGCAGCTGCCCCCGCCACCACCGGCGACCGTCCAACCGAAGCTGGTGGTGGCCGACTTGCCGGCGGCGTCGGTCACCGTGACGGTGACGGTGGAGCTGCCGGCCGTGGTGGCGGTGCCGGAGATCAGGCCGGTCGAGGAGTTGATCGACAGGCCGGCGGGCAGGCCGCTCGCGGCGTAGGACAGCGGGGCGGTGCCGCCGGAGGCGTTGAGCTGCAGGTTGACCGCGCCACCGACGGCGGTGGACTGGTCACCGGGGCTGCTCAGCGAGACGGAGGCGCCGGCCGGCTTGGTGAGCAGGCAGCCGGGCACGTTGAGGTCGATGGCGCGGGCGGAGTTCAGGCAGGTGGTGAACCAGTAGGTCTCCTCGCCGTAACTCTGGCCCTTGAAGGCCTTGGTGGAGCCGTCGGCGGCAACCTCGCAGGGGTTGTTGAGGGTGCACATCTCACCGTCGTCGTTACCGGTGTTGTTGATGCCGACGATCCGCCCGCTCGCGGAGTCGATGATCGGCGAACCGGAGGTGCCGTGGGTGGTGTTGCAGCCGGAGCTGTAGCGCAGCGAGTCGTGCCAGGTCCACTGGTCCTCGCGCAGGGTGGGCACGAACCCGTTGACGGAGCAGTTCCAGACCTGCTTCCAGTACGAGGACGGGATGTACATCGAGGCGCCGTCGGTCGGGTGGGTGTCGTTGACCGTGAGGGCGGTGGCGCCGTACTTGGAGGTGATCGAGGCGTAGGTGTCGGTGAGTTCGTAGAGGGCGACGTCGGTGCCGGTCATCGTCGCGTAGATCACCTTGTCGGCCTGGACGGTGCCGAGGGTGTTGCCGGCGCCGTCCAGCAGGGTGCCGCTGCGGCTGGCGCTGACGTTCTGGATCACCTGCCCGTACGGGGGCATGGACGGCAGGCAGTGCCCGTTGGTGAGCATCATGGCCCGGTCGCCGGCCGCCGAGACGGGGAACCGGACCAGCGAGGCGGAGCAGTCGTCCAGGGCGATGGTCGACGTCAGGTCGGCGGCCTGGACGGCGTGTGCGGGGGCGGCGGCGAGGACCAGCCCGCTCGCGACGACGGCGCTCGTGCCGGCCATCGCGACAAGTCTCTTGAACATGGCTCTCCTTGTGGGGGATCGCGGACTGCCCGGCTGGTCGCCGAGGCCCGCGCCCGCACGAAAGTGCCATGGTCACTTCAAGCGGTCAACAGTTCCCGCACAACTCGCCACTGCACGGGACGGGTTGTGCCACCGGTTGGCAACAACCCGTCCTGGTATGCCCGTTACGGGCGGTGGCGGCGAACGCTACGGCTGGGGAAGCGGACTGGATTTCATCCACTCGATGTCGCGCCGCTCCTTACCGTCCGGCGAGATGACGGTGAGAGTCCAGATCGTGCCGCCCCGGTCCGGCGTGAAGTCGTGCGTACCCGTGAACCTGGCGAACGCGCAGCCCTGGGTGAATTCCTTCGCCCCCGAGTCCCAGTCCACCCCGGTGGTGAAGTAGAAGTCGTACACCCCGTCCGCGATGCCCTCGATGGTGGCCTGCTGCCCCTTGGCCGCGTACACCGACGCCACCGCGGTGCCGTTCGCGGCGATCGTGAAGACCGCGTCCGTCTGCCCGGTGTTGTCGACCTTCACCACGCCCTTGCCGCCCTTGCTTCCTTCCCGGACCGCGGTGCCGTTCTCCAGGCTCCGCGACTGCGCCTGCGGCTTGGGCAGCTCCGGAACGGCGAAGGCGGTCCGGTAGCCGGCCGCCGTCAGCTTGGCGAGCGCCGCCGAGACCCCGGCCACCCCTTGGCCCGCGCCGAACTGCGCCAGTCCGCCGCCGACGGAGCACACCTTGTGCACCGAGATGTCCTTCCGGACGGCCTCGGTGTCCGTGGCGAGCGCGGTCAGGGCGGTCGCCAGGTCGGCCCGCCCCGCGGTGGCTCCGGAGGGCGCGGTGGCGGCGTTCACGTTCCGCGCGGCCCGGTTGGCGTCGGACGCCAGGCGGGACAGCACGGTGTCGAGGTCGAAGGCGCTCTTGGCCGAGGCCGCCTCGTCGAAATCGGTGCCGACCGGCGCGAGGGCCTGGTCGAGCGACGTGCCGAACGGCGTCGCCGCGGCGGACGGCGTTGCACTCGGCGCAGCCGCACCGCCGCCCCCGCCCGAGCACGCCGCGAGCAACAGCGCCGCACCGACGGCCAGACCGGACCTACCCATGGACCCCGAGAACTTCACAACCCCACCCGGCTGACACCGTGCGCACACCCCGTGCACATGCGGAGCGAGATGATGCCGATCATGGACCGCGCGGTCAACCGGTTTGAATCCGATCACCGAACCCGATCACCGAAGGGGCCGTCCCGGGCCGCCCGTCGGGGTCAACTACGATCGGGCCCGTGCTCAGTCTCACCGGACTCCCCCTGCAGATCATCACCTCGGTCATCGCGATCGTCGTCTTCGCCGCCACCATGTGGTTCTGGCCGAAGTTCGGCGGCAAGGGCTGGAAGTCCTGGGTGGGCCGGATCGGCGCCTTCCTGGCCACCCAGCTGGCGGTGCTGGCGGCCATGGGCCTGATCGCCAACAGCTACTTCGGCTTCTACAGCTCCTGGACCGACCTGCTCGGCACCAGCGGCGGCCTCGGCACGGTGGTCGACCACCAGCCCAACGCCTCCGGTGTGACCGTCACCGGCGAGCAGAAGTTCTACTCGTCGCAGGGCTCGGAGCCGGACCGCTCCGGGCAGATCCAGAAGGTCGACGTCAAAGGAGCCGGCACCGGTCTGAGCACCGAGGCGTACGTCTACCTCCCGCCGCAGTACTTCCAGCCGGACTACGCCAAGCAGCGCTTCCCGATGGCCGTCGTGCTCACCGGCTATCCGGGCATCCCGGAGAAGCTGATCTCGCTGATGCAGTACCCGGCGTCGGCCCTGGACGCCATCGAGCAGAAGAAGCTGCCGCCGACCATCCTGGTGATGACCCGGCCCACCCTGGTCGACAACCGGGACACCGAGTGCGTCGACGTGCCGAACGGCCCCCAGGTCGAGACCTTCTTCACCACCGACCTGCCCAAGGCCCTCGCCACCACCTACCGGATCGGCACCGACCCGGCGAACCGGGCCGTGATCGGCAACTCCACCGGCGGCTACTGCGCGCTCAAGTTCGCCCTGCGCAAGCCCGACTCCTACCCGGCGGCGGTCGCCCTCTCCGGCTACTACAGCGCGGCCCACGACCCGACCACCGGCGACCTCTTCGGCGGCGACGACAAGCTCAAGCAGGAGAACGACCTGCTGTGGCGGCTGAAGAACCAGCCGGCCGCCCCGGTCTCGCTGCTGCTGACCACCGCGTACGACGAGAACAACTACGACGAGACCAAGGCGATGGTCGCCGCCTTCAAGGCCCCCACCAAGATGTCCACGATCACCCTGGACACCGCGGGCCACAACTTCCACACCTGGACCCGGGAGATCCCCCCGGCCCTGGAGTGGCTGGGCAAGCACATCACCATGCCGGCCGCCGCCTGATCCCCGAGGCCGACCGGACGCCGGACACCTGACGCCGGACGCCGGACACCTGACGCCGGACGAGAACCGGTCGAGCCCGTCACCGGAAGGGTGAAGCGGGGCACATCACACCCGTCTCACAGCCGTATCTCACGGTTCTCTCAGCCACGCCACGCACGGTATGGCGCATGACCACGAGCAGCTACTCCCCTCCGGCCGGCGATCCGTGGCCCGAGGCCGCGAACTACCCGCCGCCGGAGGTGCAGCCGGACGCGGCCCGGCCGGACCCGGCGCCGCTCTTCCCCGAGCAGCCCCTGCCGCCCGTCGGCCCCAAGGGCCCGGCCTCCTGGTCCGGACGGCTGCGCACCCTGCCGGTCCGCGCCTGGCGCGGGCGCGCGGACGACCCACGCTGGGTGCGCCCCGCCCTGCTGGCGCTGCTGGCCGCCACCGTCGTGCTCTACCTGTGGGGCCTGGGCGCCTCCGGGTGGGCGAACGCCTTCTACTCGGCGGCCGTCCAGGCCGGCAGCCAGAGCTGGAAGGCCTTCTTCTTCGGCTCCTCCGACGCCGGCAACTTCATCACCGTCGACAAGCCCCCGGCTTCGCTGTGGCCGATGGCGCTGTCGGTGCGGCTGTTCGGCCTCTCCTCCTGGTCGATCCTGGCCCCGCAGGCGCTGATGGGCGCCGCCACCGTGGGCGTGCTGTACGCGACGGTCCGCCGCCGCTTCTCCCCGCTCGGCGGGCTGCTGGCCGGCGCCGCGCTGGCGCTCACCCCGGTCGCGGCGCTGATGTTCCGCTTCAACAACCCGGACGCGCTGCTGGTGCTGCTGCTCACCCTGTCCGCGTACGGCATGGTGCGGGCGGTCGAGACGGCGAGCACCCGGTGGCTGCTGTTCACCGGCGCGATGTTCGGCTTCGCCTTCCTCGCCAAAACGCTGGCGGCGTTCCTGATCCTGCCGGCCTTCGCGGTGATCTACCTGGTCGTGGCGCCCACCGGCTTCTGGCGGCGGCTGCGGCAGACCCTGCTCGCGGGCGTGGCCCTACTGGTCTCCGGCGGCTGGTGGGTGGCGATCGTGGAGCTGCTGCCCGCCTCGGCCCGCCCGTACGTCGGCGGCTCGCAGGACAACGACTTCCTGTCGCTGACCTTCGGCTACAACGGCCTGGGCCGGGTCGACGGCAACGAGCGCGGCAGCGTGGGCGGCGGCGGCCGGATGCCGGCCGGGCTGGACCTGCCGGCCGGCGCCGGGCACAACCGCGGCTGGGGCCAGACCGGCATCACCCGGCTGTTCGGCAGCGACATCGGCGGGCAGATCGCCTGGCTGCTGCCGGCCGCGCTGGTCCTGCTGGTGGTCGGCCTGTGGGCGACCCGCCGCTACACCCGTCCGGACACCGCCCGCGCGGCCTTCCTGGTCTGGGGCGGCTGGCTGATCTCCACCGCGCTGATCTTCAGCTTCATGTCCGGGATCTTCCACCAGTACTACACGGTGGCGCTGGCCCCCGCCGTCGCGGCGCTGGTCGGCATGGGCGTGGACGGGCTGTGGCGGGCGCGGCACCGGCTGCCCTACGCGCTGGTGCTGGCGGGCGTGCTGGCGGTGACGGCCGGGTGGGCGTTCGTCCTGCTCGGGCGCAGCTCCGGCTTCCTGCCCTGGCTGCGCTGGGCGGTGCTGATCGGCGGGCTGGCGGCGGCGGCCGCGCTGGTCGCCGGGCAGTTCGCCGGCCAGGTGTCCGGACGGACCGGGGCGCGGATCGCCTCGGTGGCGGGCCTGGTGGGCCTGGCGGCGGCGCTGGGCGGGCCGGCCGCGTACGCGGTGGACACCGTGGGCACCGCGCACAACGGCTCGATCATCACGGCCGGGCCGTCGGTGAAGGGCGCGGGCTTCGGACCGGGGTCCTTCGGCCGCAAGGGTGGCAACGGCGCAGCCGGCAACGGCCGGATGTTCCCCGGCGGCGGCCAGGGCGGCTTCCCCGGTGGCGGTCAGGGCGGCGGCCAGAACGGCCAGGGCTTCCCGGGCGGCTTCGGCGGTGGCCAGAACGGCCAGGGCGGCCAGGGCGGCTTCGGCGGCGGTCAGAACGGCCAGGGCTCGCACCGTCCGGGCGGCTTCGCCGACGGCTCCGGCCGGGGCTCCGGCGGCACCGCCCCCGGCGGCCGCCACGAGCGCGGCGCGGGCGGCTCCACCGGCTCCGGCGGCGCCACCGGTGTGCCCGGCTTCCCCGGTTTCCCCGGCGGCCAGGGCCCGGAGGGCGGCGCGGGCGGCTTCGGCGGCGGCATGGGCGGTCTGCTCGGCGGCACCAAGGTGAGCTCCGAGGCGGCGGCGCTGCTCTCGCAGGATGCCGGCCAGTACACCTGGGCGGCCGCCACCACCGGTTCGCAGAACGCCGCGAGCTACCAACTCGCCACCGGCAAGCCGGTGATGGCTCTGGGCGGCTTCAACGGCACGGACCCCTCGCTCAGCCTGGCGGGCTTCCAGAAGTACGTCCAGGAGGGCAAGGTGCACTGGTTCATCGGCGGCGGCTCGCACCGCGGCTTCGGCGGGGGCGGCGCGAACGGCGAGGGCGGCGAAGGCGGTCAGGAGACCGAGGCGGCCCAGATCGAGGCCTGGGTGACCGGCCACTTCGCCGCCAAGACGGTCGGCGGCGCCACCTTCTACGACCTGACGGCCCCGAAGTCCTGACCCCGCAGTCCTGAACGACGGAGTCCTGACCCCGGAGCCGTCGTCCCGAGACCCGGGCTTCCGGAACCCTGACCGGGAGCCCGAACTCCCCAGGGGGCGTGCCGCGTTCGCGCGGCACGCCCCCTCTCGCGTTCCCCTCTCGCGTTCCCCTCTCGCCCTCCCCGCCGTGTTCCCCCGCCGCGCGGCCCGGCTCAGTCCGAGGCGCAGTGCGCCCCCGCGGCCGGCAGCGCGCCGTCCACCAGGAACGCGAGGACGGCGTCGCGCACGCACCCGCTGCGGTCCCAGGACATGTGCCCGTCGCCGTCGCGGGTGAGCAGCACGCCGTGCTGCAGTCCGGCGGCCATCCGCTGCGCCCACGGGTAGGGGGTGACCGGGTCCTCCGTCCCGCCGATCACCAGGATCGGGGCGCTGCCGGGGGCCGTGACGGTGTGCGGCCGCTCGGTGGAGCGGTACGGCCAGGGGCGGCAGTCCGGGTCGAGCAGGGTGACCCGGGTGTCGTGCCGGCTGATCAGCGGGGCCCGGGCGGCGAGGTCGGCGAGAGCCGCGCGCAGGTCGGTGTCGGTGGGGGCGAGCGGGGCGTCCGCGCAGTGGATGGCCGCGTAGGCGTCGGCGGCGCTGTCGTAGTGGCCGTCCTCGTCGCGGCCGGTGGTGGCGTCGGCGAGCTTGAGCAGTTCGTCGCCCTCGCCGCGGTCGAGGGCCGGGTCGAGGGCGGCGCGCAGCCGGGGCCAGTTGCGGCGGCCGTCGGCGAGCGAGTCGGTGACGCCGGTCCAGGCGAGGGCGGCGGTGACGGTGCGTCCGTCGCGGGCGGGCAGCGGGTGGTCCTTGAGGCCGTCGAGGAAGGTGGCGAGGCGTTCGGGGGCGGCGGCCGGGTCGCTGCCGAGCGGGCAGCCGTCGTCCTCGGTGGCGCAGCCGGCGGCGAAGGCGCGGAAGGCGGCTTCGGTGGCGACGGCCTGCTCGCCGTTGAGGTGCATCAGGTCGGTGCTGCGTTCGACGGCACCGTCGAGGACGAGTCGGCCGGTGCGGTCGGGGAACTCCTCGGCGTAGAGGGCTCCGAGGTAGGTGCCGTAGGAGAGACCGAAGAAGTCGAGCTTGCGTTCGCCGAGGGCGCTGCGCAGCACGTCCAGGTCGCGGGCGGTGTCGCGGGTGCCGAGGCGGGGCAGCACGTCGGCGTACTTGGCCTCGCAGGCGTGGGCGAGGATCCGGCCGCGGTCGTAGGCCGGGTCGTCGGTGCTGGTCCACTGTTCGCGGGTGCGGTCGTCCAGGCAGTGGACGGGGAGGGTGCCGCCGGCGGCGCGCGGGTCGAAGCCGACCAGGTCGAAGCGCTCGTTCAGCGGGCTGCCCTGCCAGCGCCGGGCCATGCTGACCCCGGAGATGCCGGGCCCGCCGGGGTTGATCAGCAGGGGGCCGATCCGGTGCGCGGGGTCGGTGGCGGGGATCTTGGCGACCGGGACGTCGATGCTGCGGCCGCCGGGGTCGGCGTAGTCCAGCGGGGCCTTGAGGGTGGCGCACCGGGGGGCCGTCTCGTCCTGGTCGTCGCCCGGGTCGGCCGCGCCGTCGCAGGGCACCCAGTCGAGCCGCTGGTCGTAGTAGGCCCGTAGGGCCGGGGAGGCGCCGGCGGAGACCCGTTCGGCGAGCGGCGGACGGCTCGTCGGTGCGCCCACGGGGTGCGTCGCGCCCGGGCCGGAGCAGCCGGCGGGCAGGGCGAGCAGCAGGGCCGCGAGGGCGGGAAGGGCGCGCCGCGGCAGGCGGCGGGTCATCGGGGGCACCGCCCACGAATACCATCCGGCGTGCGGTCGGGTCACCTCGCCCTCCCCGTCCTGCCGCGTCCTTGGCGCGGCCGCACGACCGAGGGGGTGTCCGGCGGGGAGGATCGTTTCCTCAACCGCCGCACTGCTGGAGCATCGCCTTCTTGTCGGCCTCGGTGACCGGCAGCTGGTACTTCAGCGAGACCTGGGCGAAGCGCACCGCGTAGGAGCAGCGGATCTCGGTGCTGGCGGGCAGCCAGTCGGTCGGGCCGGAGTCGCCCTTGGAGCCGTTCTGCGAGCCGTCGGCGGGGATCAGGTTGAGCGGGTCGTTGGCGATCCGGACCCGCTTGGCCTTGTCCCACCGGGCGGCGCCCATCTGCCAGTCGTACGACAGCGGCATCACGTGGTCGATCTGGATCTTCGAGGCCTGCTGTTTGGTCCACTGGACGGTCTTGCCGGTGTACGGGTCGTGGATGGTCATCGCGGTGACCACGCAGTCCGAGCCGTCCTTGCGCTCGACGCCGCTGCCGTCCCGGGCGAGCAGGTCGTTGCGGGTGTCGCACTTGTTGCCGCCGAACGGGACGCCCTCGACGCTGTCCGTCCAGGCCGGGCCGAACTCGTTGCGGTCGTAGCCGTCCTTGGGGCCGGTCCGGGCGGTGGCGACCTCGGCGATGAGGTCCCGGGCGGCCTTCTGCTCCGCGGGGGTGGTCAGCGGCGCCAGGCCGGGCTTGGTGCCGTCCGGGTTCTCCAGCGGGCTGGTGCCGATCCCCGCCGCGGAGCCGCCGGTCGACGCGCGGTCGCGGCCTTCGACCAGCCAGCCGACCAGGGCGAGCACGCATATCAGGAAGACGGTGGCGGCGGACAGCCAGGTACGGCGGGCGGGCACGGAGAACTCCCGAGGTCAGCGGCGGGTTGACGGCGAACCAGCAGACCAGCCGCCCCAAGAGGAGGTCAAGCCGACGCCACGGGGAGGCCAAGGAGCATGTCGAAGCTCACACCCCGCCAGACCGGTTCGCCCGAAACCGAGTCGGCGGCGCCCCGCCGCTCAGCCGCCGCCCACCCGTCCGCACCCCCGCGCCCCGCCGCTCAGCCGCTCAGCCGCTCAGCCGCTCAGCCGCTCAGCCGCCGATCGCCGACATCGGCCGCTCCGGCCGCACGAACTCCGCGCTGCCGATGGCGTGTCCGGGCCCCTTGCCCGCCACCGAGGCCCGCCAGGCCGCCTCGATCCGCGCATCGTCCGCGCCGCCGCGCAGCAGGGCGCGCAGGTCCGACTCCTCGGTGGCGAACAGGCAGTTGCGCAACTGCCCGTCGGCCGTCAGCCGGACCCTGTCACAGCCGCCGCAGAACGGCCGGGTGACGGAGGCGATCACGCCGATCACCGTGTCCGTCCCGGCGATCCGCCACTCCTCCGCGGGGGCGTTGCCGCTGCGCCCCACCGGCACCAGCTCGAAGCGCTCGCCCAGCCGGGCCAGCACCTCCTCGGCCGTCACCATCGCGGCGCGGTCCCAACTCCCCTGCGCGTCCAGCGGCATGGACTCGATGAAGCGCATCCGGTAGCCGTGCTCGACGGCGAAGGACGCCAACTCCGGTATCTCGTCCTCGTTCACGCCGCGCACCGGCACCGCGTTGACCTTCACCGGATCCAGCCCGGCCGCCTTCGCCGCCGCCAGGCCCGCGAACACGTCGGCGATCCGGTCCCGCCGGGTGAGCGCGGCGAACCGGTCGGCGCGCAGGGTGTCCAGGCTGACGTTCACCCGGCCCAGCCCGGCCTCCCGCAGGCCGGCCGCGGTCCGCGCCAGGCCGATGCCGTTGGTGGTCAGCGACAGTTCCACGCCGAGCGCGGCCAGCCGCCCCACCAGGCCCACCAGGCCCCGGCGCAGCAGCGGCTCCCCGCCGGTCAGCCGCACCGAGCGCATCCCCAGCCGCTCCACCGCGACCCGCACCAGCCGGACCACCTCGTCGTCGTCGAGCGTGTCCGCCCGGGGCAGCCAGTCCAGCCCCTCCGCCGGCATGCAGTACGTGCAGCGCAGGTTGCAGCGATCGGTCAGGGAGACCCGCAGATCGGTGTGGACCCGTCCGAAGCGGTCCACCAGCGGGCGCGGTGCGGTGTTCATCGCCCCAGTACAGGGGCAAGCGCGCCGCGGGACCAGCGGCCGAACCGCCGGGGAGCACCCGCGACCTGCGCCTTCGCCTTGTGGATTCGTACAACCGCCGACCCGCTGCGCGGCCGCCCCCGAACCGGGCAGGCTGGGCCCATGCAGACCCCGCACGGCCCGGCCCCCGCCCCGGCCCCCGCCCTGGCGGCCGCCCCGGCCCCCGCCCTGGCGGCCGCACCCTCCGCCGTCCCCGCCCTGGTGCTCGCCGCCGGGGGCGGGCGGCGGCTGGGCGGGCGGCCGAAGGCGCTGCTCCGGTACGCGGGGCGGCCGCTGGTGGAGCACGCGGTGGCCACCGTACGGGCCGGCGGCTGCCCGGACGTCACGGTGGTGCTGGGCGCGGACCGCGAGCGCGTGCGCTCCACGGCGCACCTGCCGGGCTGCCGGCTGGTCGCCAACCCGGACTGGGCGCAGGGCATGGGCTCCTCGCTGCGGGCCGGGCTGGCCGCGCTGGCGCCGGGCGCCCCGGCGGTGCTGGTGATGCTGGTGGACACCCCGGGCGTCACCCCGGCCGCGGTGGCCCGGCTGCTGGCCGCGCACCGGGGCGGCGCCGAGCTGGCCGCGGCGGCGTACGGCGGGAGGCGCGGGCACCCGGTGCTGATCGGCGCCCGGCACTTCGCCGAGGCCGCCGGGGGCGCCACCGGCGACGCCGGGGCCCGCGCCCTGCTGACGGCGCACGCCGCGGAGCTCGTCCTGGTCGAGTGCGCGGACATCGCCGTCCCGGACGACCTGGACACCCCCGCCGACCTGGCACGCTGGTCGGCCGGCTGACCGCCGTCCGTACGCCGACCGCGCATCCTCCCCGCGAAGGGTCCGGCCTCAGCCTGCCCGGTCACCGGCCCCTGATCCATCCCTGAGGATTGCCCCATTCCGCGCCCAGGACCGGAGGTTTCGGGGAGCATGGGAAGCACCCACCCACCCCACACCGACGGACGGAGCCCGCGATGGCAGGACTGCCCGACGACTTCACCGGACACGACCCCGCGCGGCCAGGGCCGGGGGCGGGCGGTGCCGCCCGGGCGATCCGCTGCCCCGCCTGCCGCCGCGAGCACCTGTACGAGCCGCCGTCGCTGCCCTGCCCGTGCGGCGCCTCGCTGAAGGTGCCGCTGCTGCGCGGCGGGGTCCCGGTACAGGTGCGGTTCCGGTCCTGGGAGGACTCCTGGCTGAGCATGCGCTGCCCGCACTGCGGCCGCTCCGACCAGTGGCCGCAGCCCGAGTTCACCTGCAACTGCGGCGCCACCGTCCGGCTCCCGGTGGACCGCACCACCCGGCTGAGCGGCGGTACCGCCGGTCCGCTCGCCGCCCCCGGCCCGCAGGCCGCCCGCCCGTACCCCGCCCACCCGGTGAACGCCCCGGCGCCCGCCCCGCCCGCGGCGCCCGGCGGGTCGACGGCCCGCTCCCGCCCGTTCCGCCACCGCGCCCCGTTCCGGCCGCACCCGGTGCGCACCTCCCAGGACGCGGTGTTCACCGCCGCCCGCTACCTGGAGTGGCTGGGCTTCGACGACCTGGAGCTGACCGAGGCCCAGGAGCGCGAGGGGGTCACCCTGTTGGGCAGCCGGATGGTCGCCCAGGTGGACACCTGGACCGAGCCCGCCGACGTGAAGTCCGTCGAGTGCCTGTGGCTGCAGACCCTGCACGCCGAGGAGATGGCCGCCGCCATGTTCACCCTGGCCGGCTACTCCCACCAGGCCACCGTGCGCGGCGAGCAACTGCTGGTGGCCCTGTTCAGCCTGGACCTCGCCGGGGTGCCGCAGCCCGCCAACGGCGCCGCCGAGGCCCTGATGGAGACCGGCTGGACCTCCTGACCACCGACGGGCCTCTCTAGATCATCTCCTTGGGAAAAGCAACAACCTCCGCTCGTGATCTGGTGCACAAGCTCACCCCCGTGTTGAATTGCCGCCACAGCGTGGGCCTTTCGCCCTGCCGTCGCCATGCCGTTGTGCTGCCGTTTCGCTGCCACAGCGCAGCCGTTCCGCAGCGGCCGGTCGCGCACGGCAGGGCACCAGGGGCAGGCCCGCGTCCTGCTGGATGGCGCACACAAGGAGGTGGCGTTGTCAGAGCACGGATGGAGCCCGAGCGGCCCGGAGGGGCGGGGGCGAGCGGCAACGGGGGAACCGGGCGACACCGTGTGGCGACTGCGGTCCCGGGCGTGCTGGCAGGAGGCCGCCGAACTGCTGCGCCCCGCCGCCGAACACGACCCGCCCGTGGCCCTCGCACGCGCCGAACTACTCATCGAACAGTGCCTGTTCACCGCCGCCCAGTGGACCCAGGCGGAACAGGCGTTACGACTGGCGGAGGCCCTGGCGGAGGGCACCGAACAGCGCGCCGCCGCCGCCTGCGCCCGCGGCTTCCTCGCCTACCTGGCCAGCGTGCTCGGCCCGCGCGACCGGCTGGACGAGGCCCAGGCCGCACTCGGCCGCACCTCGGCCCTGCTGCCGCCGGACGCACCGGGCCGCCCGCTGCTGGACTTCCGGCGCGGACTGGTGGCGGAGAACCTGCTGCGCGACCGCAGCGCCGCCTGGATCGCCTACCGCCGGGCGCACGAGGGCGCCGGGGAGCGCGGGGACGAACTGCTGCGCTCCTACACCTGGCGCCACCTGGCCGCGCTGGCGCTCTCCCGGGGGGACCGCGGCAACGCCCGGGAGGGCTTCGACGCCTCACTGCGACTGCGCGAGCAACTCGGCTTCACGGTCGGGGTGGCGCCGGCGCTCGCGGCGCTCGCCGAGGTGTCCGAACCCGCCGAGGCGGCGCGGCTGCGCGCCGAGGCCACCCGGCTGGTGCACGCCCTGGGCGGGGTGCCGGTCTGGCTCGCGCGCCAGCTGGGGCGCGCGCCGGGGCCTCCCCCGGACGGGCGCATCACCCGCGAGACCAGGGGGACAATCAGCTAAGGTGAGCCTTACCTGTCCGGGGTGAGCAGTACCCCGGACAGGTCGCCTTGCTGTCCCCCGGGCACCGCCGTGCCCCGGTCCGGCAGGCCCCGGCCCGGCGGCCCCATCGCCCCGGCCGGGCCCGCCGGACGGTCCGCACGCGGCCCCGGTCGACCCGATGGGGCCCGCCCATGACCGCGAGCAGCACCCGGCCCGGCCCAGCGCCGTGCGCCCCCCGCACCACCGAGGCGCACGACCACGCCCACACGCCGGACAGCCCCGCCCCCTGCGCGCCGTCGTACCACCGGCTGACCGCGCTGACCCCGGTCCTGAGCGTGCACTGCGCCCCGCCCCGCAGCGGCGACGGCTGGCTGCCGGTCGCCGACCTCACCACCGACCCGGCGGCGGTGCGCGAACTGGTCGCCCACGACGCCCGCCAGGGCCTCGCCCGCTACGGGCGGCCGCTGCGCCCGGACGTGGCGGCCGGCTTCGGACTGCACCGCTTCGTCTGGCCGGTCTCACTGCTGTTCACCCTGCCCTGGTTCCTGGAGCGGCGCGTCCCGCTGCTCGGCCCCGGCGGGGTCTCGGTGCGGCGCGGCCCCGGCTCGATCGAGCTGACGGTGCTCCCGGAGGCCTTCGTCTGCCTGCCGGACGACTCGGCGGCCGGCTCACCGGTGGCCCGTACGGCGCCGGACGAGAACGCGCTGGCGGCCGAACTGCGCTGCGCGCTGGCCGAGTTCCTCGCACCGGTGCTGGCCGCCTTCGGGCCGGAGGCGCGGCGCGGGCCCCGGGTGCTGTGGGCGATGGCCACCGACGCGGTCGTGGAGGGGCTCTGCCACGCGGGCGGGCTGCTCGGGGAGCCGGAGCGGGCGCGCACCGAACTGTCCGCACTGCTGGCCCCCGGGCCGTCGAGCGCGCCGTCGGTGCCGTCCGCGCCGGGCGCGCCGTCCGTGCCGCCGCCGCCCGTGCCGTCGGCACCCGGGGGGCGGGCCGCGCGCACGCCCGGCGCGGGCCGGGGGCCCGCTCCCGCCCCGGCCCCCTTCACCCCGGGCGCCGGTTTCGCACCCCCGGCGCCCGGCCGCACCGGTGCTTCGGGTACGGACCGGGCCCGAGCCAGCTGTTGCCTCGTCTACACCGCCGAACCGGGGGAGATGTGCGGCGGCTGCCCCCGCGTCACGCGACGTTGACGAAAACACGTCCGATTACGGATTCGAAAAGCCCGTGATTCCGGGAATGCCCCACACCGAATTCATATGACAATCCGATTGGCGACAGGTCAGAAATCCCCCTCCCCAGCGCATTGACAGCGAATCAGTCATTCCCCCGCCGAGCATCCGTCATGATGGTCCCCGCCGCGCTGCTGGAACGCAGTGGGCGGCGCAGGACGCGACGCAGAAAGCGAGGCTGGTTCCGGCAATGAAATTGTCCGACATACCGCTCGGCTGGGCCGTCACCGGGGTAGCGGGGCTGCTGGTCAGCGCGCTCCTGGTGGCCCTGGCCCGAAGCCGGGGATCCGCCGCCGGCGCGGATTCCTGGGAGCGTTCCGAGGAACGGCGCCGCAACAAGGAATCCCTGTACGGCGCGGCCTCCTACACGCTGCTGTTCTGCTGCGCCGGGGTCGCGGCCGCACTCTCCTTCCACGGCCTGGTCGGCTTCGGCGTGCAGAACCTCGGCCTGTCCGGCGGCTGGGAGTACCTCGTCCCGTTCGGGCTCGACGGCGCCGCGATGTTCTGCTCGGTGCTCGCCGTCCGCGAGGCCAGCCACGGCGACGCGGCGCTCGGCTCCCGGCTGCTGGTCTGGCTCTTCGCCGGCGCCTCGGCCTGGTTCAACTGGGTGCACGCCCCGCGCGGCTTCGGCCACGCCGGCGCCCCGCAGTTCTTCTCCGGCATGTCGCTGTCCGCCGCGATCCTCTTCGACCGCGCGCTCAAGCAGACCCGCCGGGCCGCACTGCGCGAACAGGGCCTGGTACCAAGGCCGTTGCCGCAGATCCGGATCGTCCGCTGGCTGCGCGCCCCGCGCGAGACCTACGCGGCCTGGTCGCTGATGCTGCTGGAGGGCGTGCGCAGCCTGGACGAGGCGGTGGACGAGGTCCGCGACGACAAGCGGGAGCGCACGCTGGAGAAGGAGCGCCGCAAGCTGGCCGGGCGCCGGGAGCGGGCCGAGATCCGGGCGATCAACCGCAGCAGCGGCTGGCGCGGACGCGGCGGCGCCGCACGGCAGTTGGAGTCGGCCGGCTCGGAGCCCGCGATAGCCGGCGGGCCCGGGGCGGAGCGGCCTGCGGGCGCCCGGGAGGTCGGGCCCGCGAGCTCTCCCGAGGCGGGCGCCCGCGAGGTCGAGGCGGGCGCCCGCGAGGTCGGTGAGGTCGAGGGCACGGTCGTCGAGCCGGGTCTGCCGGCCCGTCCGGAACGGCGCACCATCGATCTCACCGTCGACGAGGACACCGTCACGCTGCCCCGGCTGGACTCGCTGGAGCGCAAACTGAAGGACCTGGAGCAGCAGTTCGGCTGACCAACCCCCCAGGGGGTGACCCCGGGGGCGGTCAGGCCGCGCTCGTCCCGCTGAGCTCGAACCACATCCGCTTGCCGGACCCGCGCGGCTCCACGCCCCAGGCGTCCGCCAGCGCCTCGACCAGCATCAGCCCGCGCCCGGAGGAGGCCTGCTCCCCCGGCGTCCGACGGGTCGGCCAGAGGTCCGACTCGTCCTCCACCTCGACCCGCAGCCGGGCCCGGCCGCCGTCCGAGGCCGACTCCCGGTAGAGCCGGGCGGTGAACATGGCGTCCCGGTCGGTGTGCCGGATCGCGTTGGTGACCAGCTCGGAGGAGAGCAGTTCGGCGGTGTCGATGAACTCGGCGACGCCCCAGCGGCGCAGCGCGTCGCGCAGTTCGGCCCGCACCTCGGCGACCCGGGCGAGGTCCGCCTGGCCGATCCGGCGGCGCAGCTGCTGGGCGGCCAGGCCGCCCTCCGGGCCGTCCCAGCGGAGCAGCAGCAGCGCTATGTCGTCCTCGCGCTCGTTGGAGTCGGCGGCCTGCGAGGCGATCCGGTCGGCCAGTTCCTCCAGCGGGTCGCGGGCCGCCTGGTCGGCGACCGGCAGCGGACGGGCCAGGACACGGGCGAGCCGGCCGATGCCCTCGTCCAGGTCCATGCCGCGCGCCTCGACCAGGCCGTCGGTGCACAGCAGCACCGTCTCGCCCGGGTCCAGACTGAACCTGGTCACCCGGTACTCCTGGTCCGGGTCGATGCCCAGCGGCAGCCCGCCGGCCACGGGCAGCACGGCGGCGGTGCCGTCCGCCCGGCGCACCATCGGGTCCAGGTGGCCGGCCCGGACCGCGTAGACCACGCCGTAGTCCACGTTGACCTCGGCGTAGGTGCAGGTCGCGAAGTGGTCGGTGTCCAGGTCGGCGAGGAAGCGGGAGGCCCGGGCCATCACCGCGGCGGGCGGGTGGCCCTCGGCGGCGTAGGCGCGCAGCGCGATCCGCAGCTGGCCCATGATCCCGGCGGCGTGCACGTCGTGCCCCTGGACGTCGCCGATCACCAGGCCGACGTGCCCGCCGGGCAGCGGCACCACGTCGTACCAGTCGCCGCCGATCTGCAGGCCGGAGCCGGCCGCGAGGTAGCGCACCGCGGTGGTGACCCCCGGCACGGAGGGGACGGTGCGCGGCAGCATCACCCGCTGCAGGCCGGCCGCCAGCTCGTGCTCGGCGTCGTGCAGCCGGGCCCGGGCCAGCGACTGGGCGACCAGCCCGCCCAGGGTGGACAGCAGGGTGCGCTCGTCCGCGTCCAGCTCGCGCTCGTCGTCGAAGCTGACCACGCAGACGCCGATCGCCCGGCCGCTGGCCACCAGCGGCAGGTACGCCCAGGAGCCGCGGCCGGTGCGGCTGGTCTGCTCCCAGACGTCGGGGTGGCGGTCGCGGAAGTCCTCACGGTTGGAGATGAAGACCGGGGCGCGGTACTTCAGCGCCTCGGCGGCCGGGTGGCCGGCCGGCAGCACGGTGCGGTCCCACACGGCGAGGGCCTGCGAGCGGTAGCCGGAGGCGCCCAGGATCCGGGCCCGGCCGGCCTCGAAGGAGGCCAGCACCAGGCCGTCCGGCGGCAGCCCCGGCAGCGGCAGCTCGGTGAACACCCGGGCCACGTCACGGACGGTGACCGCTTCGGAGAGGGCGCGCGCGGCCTCCTTGATGAACCGGGAGCGCTCCTCGCGCAGCAGGGCCATCCGGTCGGCGCGGTCGCGCTTGTGCAGCTCGACGGTGGCGTCCCAGACGAAGCCCACCATCCGGGAGGCCCGGCCGAAGGCGTCCGCGAGCACCCGGCCGCGGAAGCGCACCGCGCGCATCGTCCCGTTCGGCCCGACGGTGCGGTAGTAGGCGCCGCACTGGCCCAGCTCGGCCACCGCGCGCTCGACCCGGCGGCGCACCACGGGCGCGTCCTCGGGGTGCAGCAGGGACAGGAAGGAGGCGGCGGTGCGGTCGAAGCGGTCCCGCTCGACGGCGTCCAGACCGATGATCGCGCAGGCCCGCTGGTCGCCCTCCAGGACGTCGCGGCGGATGTCCCAGTCGAAGGAGCCGATGCCGTTGGCGGCCATCGCGGGCTCCAGCCAGTCCGGCATGGAGTCGGTGGAGGACGGCGGCAGGCCGCCGGACAGCACGGGCGCCAGCCGGCCGGAGGCGAGCACCGGGGGCGTGCGCGCGGAGTTGCGGCGGGTGGCCTGCGCGGGCGGGCGCGGGGCCGTTGGCTGCGGCTGGTGCGGCTCTGCGGCGGACGCGCCGGGAGGAAACGCCGGCCCCGGCGACTCGGGCTCAGTGGGCATGCTGCTCCTGCCGCTGCCGTGGCGGACCGCGCCGACCGTCCGGACGGGCCGCATGGCGGTGTGATGGGTCGTGCTGGATCGGACGGTGCCGACGGACGGTGGTCAGTCGAGGTTCGGTCTCCCCGCTGCTTCCCGCACGTGGACACACATTCCCACCATCCTGTCCAATGTTCGGCCGAGCGGCAATGGCAACGGGCCGGAAATCTTGCGCTCCACCTTGCGTTCAGGGCTTGCTTCGGGAACGGATCGATCGACGGCGAACAATCGTACGGGCAGTGCGTTCCGGCGGTGCGTACGGACACCACGCATGGACACCGCGTGCGGGCAGCGCGTACGGGGAGTGCGCACGGAGGCTCCGGGCACGGCCGGGACGGGACTACGGCAGGGCGAGTTCGAACCAGGTGACCTTGCCGTCCCCCCGCAGCTGCACCCCCCAGGAGTCCGCGAGCGCCTCCACCAGCAGCAGCCCGCGCCCCGAGGTCGCGTACTCGGCCTCCGGATCGCGCCGCCGCCCGGGCAGCCGGCTCGCGCCGTCCTGCACCTCGATCCGCAGCCGGCCGTCCACGTCGAGCACGGCGTCGAAGACCGCGCCCTTGCCGGTGTGCAGCAGCGCGTTGGTGACCAGCTCGGACGAGAGCAGTTCGGCGGTGTCGGACAGCTCCGGCACCCCCCAGTGGCTCAGCGCCGTGCGCAGCCGGTGCCGCACCGAGCCCACCGCGACCAGGTCGGCCGGGTCGAGCGCCAGGTGCAGGCGTCGGTGCAGTGCGCACCCCGGGGCCGAGGCGCCCGGCAGGGTCGTACCGGCGCCGACGGCCGGGCCCTGGGCCGGCCCGGACCGGTAGGCGTCGCCCGAACTCGTCCGCTGCCGCGGGAATCGCGACTGACCGTCCATCAACACATGCCCCCGCCCTCAAATCCGGGCCCCCGCCTCCGGATCCCCCGCCGGCCGGGTGGCCCCCTCGTTCTGACCACCCATCCTCATGCCCAGTTGACGGCGTTTGCAACAGTGTGCGTCCGATCACGTGGGGTGAAAGGGGCACGGGGAGGTTCACGTGATCCAACTGCCCGCGCCGGACGGGTTTGCGAAGCGCAGAGGCTGTTTTCGAGCCCGCCCCCGCCCGATCCCGCGCACACCCGGCGCCCGTACGGACCGTGCGCGGGGCCGCGCGCCCCGCGCTCCGCCGCGCCGTGCGCCGCCCTCCACTCCGCCGTGCGCCGCCCTCCCGCGTCGTTCTCGGGCGTCGCCCTTGCGCGCGGCCCGCCCCGGCCCGGTCACCCCCGCCGCCCACCCGGGGAGCCGAACCCCCGGGGAGCGGCAACGCTGGACACGGCGCCCCGGTGCGGGTTCAATGACCCCGAGATGTTTGAACGCCGTTCTAACATCATCCGGAAGCCACCGGCCCCGAGCCGACCCCCTCCCCGGCGACCGCGAGCGAGGAACCGTGCGACTGACCCCCACCGAGCGGGACCGGCTGCTGATCTTCACAGCAGCCGAACTGGCCCGCGCCCGCCGTACCCGGGGCGTGCGCCTCAACATCCCCGAGGCGACCGCCCTGATCGCGGACACCGTCTGCGAGGCCGCCCGCGACGGCCGCCGCCTGGCCGAGGCCATCGAGGCCGGCCGCTCCGTACTGACCGCCGACGACGTGCTGCCCGGCGTGCCCGACGTGGTCACCGTCATCCAGGTCGAGGCCGTCTTCGAGGACGGCACCCGCCTCGCCGTCGTCAACGACCCCTTCAAGGGCGCCGGCTCGCTCGGCGACGAAGCCCCCGGCGGTGCGCTGGCCGGCGACGGCGCCGGCTACGACCCGGTCGAGGAGACGCTGGTCATCCCCGTCCACAACACCTCCCAGGTGCCGATCTCGGTCACCTCGCACTTCCACTTCTTCGAGGCCAACCCGCGCCTGGCCTTCGACCGCGCCGCCGCCTACGGCACCCACCTCGCCGTCCCGGCCGGCTCCTCGGTGCGCTTCGACCCCGGCGCCACCGTCGAGGTCGGCCTCGTCCCGATCGGCGGCGCCCGCGTCGCCATCGGCTTCGCCGGGCTCGTGGACGGCCCTCTGGACGCCCCCGGCGCCAAGGAGGCCGCCCTCGCCAAGGCCCGCGCCACCGGCTACCTCACCGGCTTCGACGACACGGAGGTGCCGTCATGAGTTCGATCACCCCGCACGACTACATCTCCGTGCACGGCCCCCGGGCCGGCGACCGGATCCGGCTCGGCGACAGCGGACTGATCGTCCGGGTCGAATCCGACTCCCAGGCCCCCGGCGACGAGTTCCTGGCCGGCTTCGGCAAGACCGCCCGCGACGGCCTCCACCTCAAGCCCGCCGCCGTCCGCGACACCTGCGACGTCGTGATCAGCAACGTCCTCGTCATCGACGCCGTCCAGGGCATCCGCAAGACGTCCATCGGCCTGATCGGCGGCCGGATCGCCGCCATCGGACGGGCCGGCAACCCGGACACCCTGGACGGCGTGGACGTGGTCGTCGGCACCGGCACCACCATCGTCTCCGGCGAGGGCCTGATCGCCACCGCCGGCTCCGTCGACACCCACGTCCACCTGCTCTCACCGCGGATCATGGAGGCTTCGCTCGCCTCCGGCGTCACCACGATCATCGGCCAGGAGTTCGGCCCGGTCTGGGGCGTCGGCGTCAACTCGCCCTGGGCGCTGCGCCACGCCTTCAACGCCTTCGACGCCTGGCCCGTCAACATCGGCTTCCTCGGCCGCGGCTCCTCCTCCGACGAGGCCCCGCTGATCGAGGCCCTGGCCGAGGGCGGCGCCTCCGGCTTCAAGGTGCACGAGGACATGGGCGCGCACACCCGAGCACTGGACACCGCGCTGCGCGTCGCCGAACAGTACGACGTCCAAGTCGCCCTGCACACCGACGGGTTGAACGAATGCCTGTCGGTCGAGGACACCCTGAAGGTGCTGGAGGGCCGGACCATCCACGCCTTCCACATCGAGGGCTGCGGCGGCGGACACGTCCCCAACGTGCTCAAGATGGCCGGCGTGCCGAACGTCATCGGCTCCTCCACCAACCCCACCCTGCCGTTCGGCCGCGACGCCCTCGGCGAACACTTCGGCATGATCGTCTCCGCGCACGACCTCAAGGTCGACCTGCCCGGCGACGCCGCCATGGCCCGCGACCGGATCCGGGCCGGCACCATGGGCGCCGAGGACGTCCTGCACGACCTCGGCGTCATCGGCATCACCTCCTCCGACGCCCAGGGCATGGGCCGCGCCGGCGAGACCGTGCGCCGCACCTTCGCCATGGCCGGCAAGATGAAGGCCGAACTCGGCCCGCTCGACGGCACCGGCTCCTACGGGACCACCGAGAGCGGCGACGACAACGAACGCGTCCTGCGCTACATCGCCAAACTCACCATCAACCCCGCCATCGCCCACGGGCTCGCCCACGAGGTCGGCTCGATCGAGATCGGCAAACTCGCCGACATCGTGCTCTGGCGCCCCGACCACTTCGGCGCCAAACCGCAGCTCGTCCTCAAGTCCGGCTTCCCCGCGTACGGCGTCGTCGGCGACCCCAACGGCTCCACCGACCGGTGCGAACCCCTCGTCCTCGGACCGCAGTTCGGCGCCCACGGCGCCACCGCCGCCGACATCTCGGTCGCCTTCGTCGCCCAGGCCGCCGCCGACGCCGCATACCTCGACCGCCCCGCCGACGGACTCCCCACCCGTCGGCGGCGCGTCGGCGTCCGCGGCACCCGGGGCATCGGACCGCGCGACATGGTCCGCAACGCCCGGACCGGCCAGGTCGAGGTCACCGAGACCGGCCTGGTCTCCCTCGACGGCGCACCACTGCGCTCCGAACCCGCCGACAGCGTCTCGCTCAGCCGCCTCTACTTCCTCTGACCCTCCCCGTCTCCTCCAAGGATCCGATGATGACCACCCCCACGCCCGCCGCCCTCGGCTACCGGATGCCCGCCGAGTGGCACCCCCACGACCGCACCTGGATGGCCTTCCCCACCGCCAACCCCACCTTCGACACGCCCGAGAGCCTGCACACCGGGCGCCAGGCCTGGGCCGCCGTCGCCAACACCGTCGTCCGGTACGAGCCGGTCACGCTGGTCGTCAACACCGGCGAGACCGCCGACGCCCGCAGGTACGTCACCGAGGCCGTCGAGATCGTCGAACGCCCCCTGGACGACGCCTGGATGCGCGACATCGGCCCGTCCTTCCTGATCGACGGCAACGGCTCGCTCGCCGCCGCCGACTGGATCTTCAACGGCTGGGGCGCCCAGTCCTGGGCCCGCTGGGACAAGGACCAGCACATCGCCGAGCACATCAGCGAACTGACCGGCGTCCAGCGCTTCGCCTCCCGGCTGATCAACGAGGGCGGCGGCATCCACGTCGACGGCGAGGGCACCGTCCTCGTCACCGAGACCGTCCAGCTCGGCGAGGGCCGCAACGCCGACTGGACCAAGGAGGACGTCGAAGCCGAACTGCACGCCCACCTCGGCACCACCAAGGCCATCTGGCTGCCCCGCGGACTCACCCGCGACTACGACGAGTTCGGCACCCGCGGCCACATCGACATCGTCGCCTCCTTCGTCCGCCCCGGCGTCGTCGTCGCCCACGTCCAGCCCGACCCGGCCCACCCCGACCACGCCGTCTGCCAGGAGCTCGTCACCATCCTGCGCGCCGCCACCGACGCCCGCGGCCGGCAGCTCGACGTCATCGAACTGCCCGCCCCCACCGTCCTGTTCGACGAGGACGGCGAGCCCGTCGACTACTCCTACATCAACCACTACGTGGCCAACGGCGCCGTCGTCCTGTGCGCCTTCGACGACCCGCGCGACCAGGAAGCCGCCGACATCCTCGCCAAGGCCTACCCCGGCCGCACCGTCGAACTCGTCGACGCCCGCGAGATCTTCGCCAACGGCGGCGGCATCCACTGCATCACCCAGCAGCAGCCCAAGGCCTGACCGCCCCGGGGTGGGGGCACCCGCCCCCGCCCCGGTAGCCTTCGGACCTCCCCCTCCTCCCAGGAAGCAGCCCCACCAATGGCCGACCCCCGCCCGCGCCGCCCGGCGCGCCCCCGCGAGGAGGTCTACGCCACCGCCCGGACCGCCATCGCCGAACACGGCCTCGCCAAACTCACCATGGCCGGACTCGGCAAACAGCTCCAGATGAGCGCCGGACACCTCCTCTACTACTTCGGCAGCAAGGACCAGCTCCTGCTGGAAACCCTCCGCTGGAGCGAGGACCAACTCGGCACCCGCCGCCGCCAGGCCCTCACCGACCCCGCCCTCGACCCCTGGCAGCGCCTCGACGCCTACCTGCGCCTCTACCTGCCCGAAGGCCCCGGCGACCCGCGCTGGATCCTCTGGGTCGAGGTCTGGGGCCGCTCCCCCGCCAGCGCCGAACTCCGCCGGGGCCAGCAGGAGATCGAAGCCCCCTGGCAGGCCGACCTGGTCACCCTCATCGAACAGGGCACCGCCACCGGCCACTTCACCCCCGGCCCCGCCGCCGACCGCGCCGTCCAACTCCGCGCCCTCCTCGACGGCCTCGCCGTCCCCCTCGCCATCGGCCTCCCCGACACCCACCCCCCGACCGCCCTCACCCACGCCACCACCGTCGCCGCCGCCCTCCTCCGCACCTGAGGCCGGTACGGCCGGCGCAGGGGACGAGCTCACACGGCCGGCCTTGCGCGGGCAGCCACCGTCATCACCCCGTACCGCCGAACCGCCGGGCCGCCGAGCCGCCACGCGGACGCGGGCCTGGCACCAGAAGTCGAATGGGCCGACTTCCGGTGCGGGCCCGCCTGGCTTCATTCGGTCCAGATGGCGGCGGCAGTGCGGTCGTCGGCGTAGCCCTTGGCGCGGACCTGGACCTGGCGGAGGAAGTCGACGGTGCCCGGGGGGTGGGGGTGGGCCCAGTGGGAGGAGAGGAAATGGGCGACAGCGGGCTCGTCGGCGATCGGGCGGGACAAGCCTGGGGTGCAGAGCAGCAGGATGTCGCCCGGGGTGGCGGGGACGAGACGGAAGCGGAACGGGCGCGGGTCGGGGACGGGGGCTTCCGGGGCGGGCGGCTGGCCGTCCGGGTGGTGGAGCAGCCGGGCCGCGTAGGCGTCGATCCAGTGGCCGGAACGCAGCAGGTAGAGCCCGCCGGGGCCGACGCCGAAGGCGGCGCGGTAGCCCGCCGCCGGGTCGAGCGACACCAGCAGGCAGTGCAGTGCGGCCGGGGACGGGGTGTCGTCCCCGTCGGCCCGGGGAGCCAGCGCGCGCAGCGGGGCGACGGCGCCGGTGGCCAGGCGCTGGAGGCCGTAGCGCAGCCGGTCGCGGGCGCCGTCGCGCAGGTCGGTGGCGAGGCCGGTGCGGCTGCGCCCGATGGCCGCGGCGAGTTGGCGGCAGGCCTCGCCACCGGCGGCGGAGACGGCGTGCGGGGTGAGCGACTCGTCCTCTGCGGCGGTGCGGTCGTGGCCGGCGAGGACGGCGAGCAGCAGCCCGTCGGGGCCGTCGCCGAACCGGGTGACCAGCAGGCTGTCCCGGCGCGGCTCGCCCCGGTAGCGGGCGGAGTCGCCGCGGACGGAGACGGCGCGCAGCACGGTCGTCCCGTACTGGGCGCCTTCGAGGGCGGTGTCCGGCAGGACCGTGGCGAGCGAGGCCGGGTCCGCCTCCGGTACGGCCGTCGGCTCGGGCCCGTAGGTCGGGGGGCGCTCGCCGACGTGGGGGACGGCGGGCGGGGTGCGGATGGCGAGACGGGGGTCGGGGATGGGGACGGCGGCGGGCTCGGGGTCGGGCTGCGGCGCGTGGTCGGGCTCGGGTTCGGGAGTGGGTTCCTCGACGGCGGCCGGGGGTTCGGGGGTGGGTTCCGGTTGAGGCTCGGGGTCCGGTTCGGGGTCGGGGTCCGCTGCCGCAGCGGGTTCGGGCTCGACGGCGGCCGGGGGTTCGGCGGCCGGGGGTTCGGCGGCCGGGGGTTCGGGGGCCGAGGGTTCGGGGGCCGGGGCGGGCTTCTCCAGGGAGACCGGGACAGCCGGCGGCTCGGGCTCGGGCGCGGGCTCAGGAGCGGGCGCGGGTTCGACGGCGACGGTGACGGTCTCGGTCGAGGTGCGCTGGTGTCCGATACCGCCGGTGACCCCGGTGCCGCCCGTGTCCTCGATCACGCCGAGCGCGTCGTCGAACCAGTCGTCGAGGCTGTCCCGTGCCTCGGCGGGCTCGGCGGCGACATCCGCAGTCGGCTCGGCGGCCAGCTCGGCGGCCGGCTCGGCCGGCGCCGTGCGCTGGGATCCGATGAGCCCGGCGGCGGTGTCGAACCAGTCGTCGACGCTGCCGTGGCCGGGGTCGGCGTGCGGGGTGTCGGAGAGGGTGCCCGCCGGACCGTCGTAGACGGTGTCCCACCAGCCGTCGTCGGGCCGGGGCGGCTGTGCGGGTGCACCCTGCTTGCTCATCTGGCGGCTCCTGGTCGGTCCGTGGTCGCGCCGCCCCCGGCGGGGCCGGACTGGCGTCATTGTCTCCAAGTGCAACGACGCTGTCCGGGTTTCGGCGACAACCGGTCACCGATCGGATCATCCCGGCCACCGCGCTCACCTGCCGGTTCACGGCCAATGGGGTGGAGGGGCGGCGTGGGTGCCGACGCGGCGTCCGGTTCCGTTCCGTCCGTGCTTGCCGGGTCTGCCCCGAGCAGGGCGTTTCCTGGCCATTACGGGGTGTTGGGGGTTGAAAATGTGGGCCGAGGAGGGGCATCGCTTCACCCGTTCGGCTGATTAAATGTGCGCATGACCGCGTCGGCCCCGAGCTCGCCCCGACCGGGGAGGGCCGCACCTGCGGGCCACCCGGCGGGTGCGCTGTTGGTCCTGCTGCTGGTCGCCCTGCTGACCGCGCTGCCGTGTTCGGGCCTGGCGAAGGCGGACGCTCCCGTGCGCCCGGCCCCGGTTCCGGTGAGCGCCGTGTCGGTGGTCACCGCGGCGGAGGCCACTGCACCGGCCCCGCACGCCCGCGACACCGTCCGGGTGTCCGATCACCAGCACCGGCTCATGGGTCGGCAGGACCACTGGATCCTGTGCACCGCCGACGGCCGGCCGCCGAACGACAACGGCTGTTCCAGCCACCCGTTCTGTCCGCAGGACGCCCAGCTCCCGAATCCGCCGCCGCACCCGCAGCCCGCCGTGTCACCGCTGGCCGCCCCGGCGCCCGAGGCGCTGCCCCGGGTGGTGGCCGCGGGTCTGCTGGACGGTCCGCGCCCGGCGCCGGATCTGCACGCGCTCCAGGTCCACCGGTCCTGAGCGGAACCCACCGCCGACGTGCCGTCGGCGGGTCCGCCCCTCCCCCCACTTCAGCCGACCGCTGCCACGTCCGTGTGCGGCGGGGACAAGGACAACCATCATGGGTTCCGCCTCCAAGCAGTCCAACAAGCCCGGAGACAAGGGCGGCGTCGACCGCCGTGCCCGGATCGCCGAGCTGCGCGCCGCCGAGCAGCGCCGCGACCGCCGCAACAAGATCGTCGCCTCGGTGGCCGCCGGTGTGCTGGTGGTCGGCGCGATCGCCACCGGCACCTGGCTCGTCATGGACCAGAACCAGAAGCAGAAGGACCGGGTGGCCGCCTCCAACGCGGACATCCCGGGCGTGAAGACCTTCGGCGACCTGAGCCGCAACCACGTCACGAACAAGGTCGACTACCCGATGACCCCGCCGGTCGGCGGCGACCACAACGCGGTCTGGCTGGACTGCATGGGCCACGTCTACGACAAGCCGGTCGAGAACGAGCGCGCCGTCCACTCGCTGGAGCACGGCGCGGTCTGGGTGACGTACAACGGCAAGGCCACGGCGGACGACATCAAGACGCTCTCCGACAAGGTCAAGACCACCCCGTACTCGCTGATGAGCCCGTACCCGGACGAGCAGGGCACCATCACCCTGAACGCCTGGAGCACCCAGCTGATCGTGGACAGCGCCAGCGACCCGCGGGTCAACGAGTTCTTCACCAAGTACGTCCAGGGCAAGCAGACCCAGGAGCCGGGCGCCTCCTGCACCATGGGGGCGATGTGACCGCCGACCGGTCCCGCCCCGAGAAGCCTGCGGAGAAGCTCACCGCGAAGCTCGCGGCGGACCTCCCCGAGGACCTCCCCGACGACCTCGCCGGCCCGGACACCGAGCAGCCCGAGGGCGCTGCGGCCCCCGCCCGCCCCGGCCGCCGCCGGCTGTGGTGGCCGGCCGCGGTGGCCGCCGCGGTGGCGCTGGCGCTCGGGGTGCCGGCCCTGGTGGCCGGCGGGACGTCGGCCTCCGGCTCGTCCTCGCTGGCCGTCCCGGCGGACGACTCCCCCGAGGCCGGGTTCGCCCGCGACATGGCGACCCACCACCAGCAGGCGGTGGACCTCTCGTTCATCGTTCGGGACCGCACCTCCGACGAGCCGACCCGCACCCTCGCCTTCGACATCATCAACACCCAGGCCAACCAGCGCGGCATGATGATGGGCTGGCTCGACCAGTGGGGGCTGCCGCAGCACTCGCCGGCCGCGCCGATGGCATGGATGAAGATGGGCCACGACTACCAGGCCCACGACGGCTCGCTGATGCCCGGCATGGCGACCAACACCCAGATGGCGAAGCTGCGCACGCTCAGCGGCCGGGACGCCGAGGTGTACTTCCTGCAGCTGATGATCGAGCACCACAAGGGTGGCGTCGAGATGGCCCAGGGGTACGTCGACATGGCGAAGAACGACATCGAGAAGCGGCTCGCCCAGTCGATGGTGGTCGCCCAGACCTCCGAACTCCAGCTGATGACCGACATGCTGAAGGAGCGCGGCGCCGCCCCCGGCGTCCCCGCGTCCTGATCCGCTGTTCCCCGGACGGCCGGGGCGCCGGAGCGGTCCCACGACCTGCCCGCGGCGCTCCGGCCGTCCGCCGTTCCCACCCCTGGAGCACCCGCATGACCCCCGACGCGCCCTGGCTGATCGCCGGACTCGGCAACCCCGGCCCCTGGTTCCGGCTGACCCGGCACAACGCGGGCTTCCTGACCGTGGACCGGCTGGCCGAACGGCACGGCGCCCGGTTCCGCCGGCGCGGGATCGGCGCCGTGGTCGCGGAGATCGAGGTGGACGGCCGGCGGGTGCTGCTGGCCAAGCCGCAGTGGTTCATCAACCTGTCCGGCCGCCCGGTGGCCGCCCTGCTGCGCCGGTACGGGGTACCGGCGCAGCACCTGGTGGTCGTCCAGGACGACCTGGACTTCGCTTACGGCGCCGGCAAGTTGAAGCGCGGCGGCGGGCCGGGCGGGCACAACGGGGTGCGCTCGGTGGGCGACGTGCTCGGCACCCGGGACTTCGTCCGGCTGCGCTTCGGCATCGGGCGTCCGCCGAAGGGGCAGAGCATCGGGGACTGGGTGCTGAAGAAGTTCTCGGACGAGGAACTGACCGCGATGCCGGGGGTGTTGGACCGTTGCGCGGACGCCCTGGAGACGCTGGTGCGGCTCGGCCTGAACCGGGCCCAGGACGCGCTGAACGCCAACTCCTCCTGAGGCCCTTCGCGCCCCCGGGCGCTTCCGGTCAGTGGCCTGCCGGGGTGCGGCCGGGCCGGGCACCTCACCGGCGTGCGGCCGGGCGGGTCGCCTTACGGGGTGCGGCCGGGCGGGTCAGGGCGACGGCCGCCACCGCGACCGCCGCGAGGGCGGCCAGCACCGTCCGCCCACCGGACGCCGCGCCCGCCAGGTGGACACCGAGGACGGACAGCGCCATGCCGAGCGCGGTGCCCAGGCTGCGCGCCATGTTCACCATGCCGCCGCCGACCGCCGAGCACTCGGCCGGGATCGCCCGCATCACCAGGGCGTTGTTGGCCGGCAGCAGCAGGCCCAGCCCGTACCCGGCGAGCAGCAGCGGGGCCGCCACCGCCGGGCCGGAGACCGGCAGCACCGCGAACAGCAGCAGCCCGGCGGCGGCCAGGGCGGAGCCGAAGCGGCACCGGGTCACGTCCGACCAGCCCCGGGGCAGCAGTGCGCCGCCGACCGTCGCGGCGACGGCGAACCCGGCGGGCAGCAGGGTGACCACCAGTCCGGCGGCGGCCGTGGACACGCCCGCGCCGGTGAGCAGTACCGGGCCCAGCACCAGCGGGCAGAACAGCAGCAGGTAGCCGATCAGCGCGACCACCAGCCCGGAGCGCACGCCCGGGGCGTTGACCAGCCCGGGCGCCAGGATCGGCCGGGCCGCCCGCCGCTCCTGGCGCACCAGGGCCAGGGTGAGTCCGGCGGCGGCCGACAGCAGCACGGCGACGCCCCAGCCGGGCAGCGGCAGGCCGGAGGCGGTGGACAGGGCGAGCAGCAGCGCGGTGGTCGCGCCGGTGAGCAGCAGCATGCCGGGCAGGTCGAAGCGGGGCCCGGAACGTCGGCACTCGGGCTTACGGGCTCCCGGGACGAAGGCGGCGGGCCCGTCGGCGGGAGTCCCATCGACGGCGGATCCGTGGGCGGGAGGCCCATCGACGGCGGTCCGGGTGCGGGGCAACAGGTACCAGCCGGCCACGATGCCGAACGCCGCGATCGGCACGTTGACCCAGAACACCCACTGCCACGAGGCGTGCTCCACCAGCAGCCCGCCCAGGCTCGGCCCGAGCGCCAGCCCGAGGCCCTGGGCGGCGGCCTGGATGCCGAGCGCGCGCCGCATCGCGTGCTCCGGGACACCACGGGCGACCAGGGCGACGCTGTTGGACTGCATCATCGCGGCGCCGACGGCCTGCACGGCCCGGCAGCCGACCAGGATCCACAGGCTGCCGGCGAATCCGGCACCGAGCGAGGAGAGGCCGAAGACGGCGAAACCGCCGATGTACATGGTCTTGCGGCCGAGCAGGTCGGACAGCCAGCCGATCGGGGCCAGCAGGGCGACCAGGACGAGCAGGTAGGCCAGGGCGACCCACTCGACGGCGGCGAAGCCCGCGTCGAAGTGGCGGCCGATGGCGGGGAAGACCAGGGCGATGACGCTGGCGTCGAGCTGGCCGAGGAAGGCGCCGAGGCAGACCGTGCCGACGGCCAGCCAGTGGGCGTGGCGCCAGCCGGCTATGCCGCGGGGCCGGGGCCGCTCGGTGAGCAGCCGTGCGGCAAGGGCAGTGGCGTTCATGCCGCAAATATATCGGATACAGATATGTTCTTTCTACGAGTTGCTCGTCCCGCGATACGAAAGATCTCGCGGTGCGTCCAGCCCGCGTCCGAGGAGCGGACGGCACCCCGGGAACGCCCCGTACCAGGCGATACGCTGTCCGCCATGCCGTCGTCACCACTCGTTCCCGACCCCGCCACCGAAAGCCCCGACCCGGCGGTCGAGCACGCCCGGCGGCTGACCGACACCGTCACCCGGCTGCGCCGCGCCCTGCGCAGCAGCATCCGCACCGACTACCCGTGGGAGTCCCTGCCGATGGCGCAGGTCGAACTCCTCCAGACGCTCGCCGCCGCCCCGCTGCGGGTCGGCGAACTCGCCGCCCGCCAGCGGCTCGCCCCCAACACCGTCAGCGGACTGGTCGGCAAACTGCTGGAAGCCGGGTTCGTCGACCGCCAGGCCGACCCCGGCGACCGGCGCACCGCCCGGATCGCGCTCACCGAGGCCGGGCGGCGCCAGCTCGACGACTGGCAGCACGCCCACGAACGCCGGATCGCCACCGCCCTGGGCACCCTCGACCCCGCCGACCGGGCGACGGTCGTCCACGCGCTGCCCGCACTGGACCGGCTCGCCCGCGCCCTCGCCCAGCCCGGAACCGGCCCCGAGGCGCCCACCGCCGGATGAAACCGGTGGCGACCGGAGCACCGCGGGCACCGAAACCGGTGGTCACCGGAGCACCACGGGCGCTACCGTCCCCGGCATGACCAGCACCGAACTACGGATCGAGCCCTGGACGGACACCGACCTGGCGCTGCTCCGCCGGGTGAACACGCCGGAGATGAAGAAGCACGTCGGCGGGCCGGAGACGGAGGAGCAGCTGCTCGTCCGGCACGCGCGCTACCTGGACTTCGTCCCGTCCGGACTGGGCTGCATGTACCGGATCGTGCTGCTGCCCGAGGGCGAGGCCGTCGGCACGGTCGGCTACGGCACCCGCGACTGGGAAGGCGAGACCGTGCACGAGATGGGGTGGAACGTCCTGCCCGGACACCAGGGGCGGGGCATCGCGGCCGCCGCGACCCGGGCCGCCGTCGCGGCCGCCCGGCGCGAGGCCGCGCACCGCTTCCTGCACGCCTTCCCCTCGGTGGACAACCCCGCCTCCAACGCGGTGTGCGCGAAGGCAGGGTTCACGCTGCTCGGCGAGACCGAGTTCGAGTTCCCACCCGGGCGGTACATGCGCAGCAACAACTGGCGGGTGGACCTCCGGAGTTGAGCACCCCCAGCGGCGTGTTCGTCAGAACAGGGTGCCGCTCTCCAGCTCCAGCAGCCGACGCTTGCGGTCCACGCCCGCGGCGAACCCGGTGAGCGAACCGTTGGCTCCGAGCACCCGGTGGCAGGGGCGCACGATCAGCAGCGGGTTGGCGCCCACCGCGCCGCCGACCGCCCGGACCATCCGCGGCGACTGCCCGGCCAGCTCGGCGAGTTGGCCGTAGGTGACGGTCGTGCCGTACGGCACCTCGTCCAGCGCGGCCCAGATCCGGCGGCGGAACTCGGTGCCCTCGGGGGCGAGTCGGAGGTCGAAGGTGGTGCGCTCGCCGGCGAAGTAGGCGGTCAGCTGGGCGACCGGCTCGGCCAGGGCCTCCGGGTCGAACTCCCAGTCGTCGGCGGGCTCGGCCAGCGCGTACTTCTGCCCGGGCGCGGTGACGGTGGCGAGGGCCGCCGGGCCGCCGTCCTCGGGCAGCGCGCCGCTGAGCAGCAGGCGGCCGAGGGGGCTCTCCATGGTGGTGTAGACGGTGGTGCTCATGCCGGGTCGTTCTCCGTTCCGGAGTTGGTGCTCATGCTGGTGGTGCTGCTGGTGCTGGTGCGCGTGGTGGCGCCGGCGCCGGTGTCGCCGTTGCTCGGGGCGGGGCCGGCCCACAGCCGGTGGACGGCGTAGGAGCGCCACGGGGCCCAGGCTCCGGCGGCGCAGGCGGCGGCCTTGGGGTCCCCGGGGGCGCCGAGCCGGAGCAGGCCGTGCTTGACGCCCACGTCGCTCGGGAGGAAGACGTCGGGGTCGGCGAGGGCGCGCATCCGCAGGTAGCCGACCGTCCAGGGGCCGATGCCGGGCAGGCCCAGCAGCCGGGCGGCGGCCTCCTCCCGGTCCACGCCGCCGTCCAGGCGCACCACGCCCTCCGCCAGCGCGGCGCACAGGCCGGTGAGCGCGCGGCGACGGGCCGCGGGCATCGCGAAGTCCTCCGGGTCGGCGGTGGCCAGGGCCGCCGCCGTGGGGAAGAGCAGGCGCAGGCCGCCGCTCGGTTCGGGCAGCGCGGTGCCGTACTTCTCGGCGAGCCGGCCCGCCAGGGTACGGGCTGCGCCGACGGTGATCTGCTGGCCGAGCACGGCGCGGACGGCGAGCTCGTGCGGCTCCACGTGGCCGGGCGAGCGCAGCCCGGGGCGCTCTCGGACCAGCGGGCCCAGCACCGGGTCGGCGCCGAGCTGCTCGTCCACGGTGTCCGGGTCGGCGTCCAGGTCGAACAGGACCCGCAGGCGCTGGACGGCGGTGGGCAGGTCCCGCAGATCGGCGAGCAGCAGGCGGCAGTCGAGCCAGCCCCGGGTGCGCCGATCCTCCGGGGCGAGGCCGTCGACCTCGGCGATGCCGTGCCCGTACGGGAGCGCGAGGGTGCGCCGGTAGGTGCGCACGCCGGGACGCGCGCCGGGCACCACTTCCTCCACGCCGGGGACGGCGCGCAGTTCCAGGAAGTCGATCAGGTGGTCGCTGTCGAACGCGCCGCGGTAGGCCAGGCGCAGCGTGAGACCGCCGGCCGGGGTCGCGGTGCGACGGCCGGACGTCACCTCGGCGCGCAGGCCGCTGGGGGTGCGGTCGTAGACCTCGCGGACGGTGTCGTTGAACTGGCGGACGGAGGCGAAGCCGGCCGCGAACGCGATGTCGGTCACGGGCAGCTCGGTGGTCTGCAGGAGCAGTCGGGCGGTCTGGGCCCGGCGGGCGCGGGCCAGCGCGATCGGGCCGGCGCCGAGCTCGGCGGTCAGCTGGCGCTGCAGCTGGCGGGCGCTGTAGCCGAGCCGGTCGGCCAGGCCTGCCACGCCCTCGCGGTCCACCACGCCGTCGCCGATCAGGCGCATCGCCCGGCCGACCAGGTCGGCGCGGTGGTTCCACTCCGGGGAGCCGGGCACCGAGTCCGGGCGGCAGCGGCGGCAGGCGCGGAAGCCCGCGCCCTGGGCCGCAGCGGCGCTCGGGTAGAAGCGGCAGTTGACGCGCTTGGGGGTCACGGCGGGGCAGCTCGGTCGGCAGTAGATGCCGGTGGAGGTGACGGCTGTGAAGAAGACGCCGTCGAAGCGGGCGTCGCGGCTGTCCACGGCTCGGTACCGGATGTCGTCGTCGATCACGTTGTCCAGTTTGCGGCACTAGGCGGGGGGTGACTGGCGGGAATCGGACATCGCCGTTGGGGGCCTCCCCCTCCCCCTCCCCACCCTCCCGCCACCACCACCGCGCGCCAACCCACCGCGCGCCAACCCACCGCCCACCACACTTACCGCCCACCACACCCACCGCTCGCCTGCCCGCTCGCCCGCGCTCCCCACGTGGTGGGCTCCGCACTCGCGCGCCCCTGGCCTGCCCTCGGCAGGCCCTGCGCCGATCCTGCGCCTGCCCGGGGCCCAACCTTCCCGGCCCTGCACCTCCCCAGGGCCCACTCTCCCGGCCCTGGACCACCCCGCCTCACCCCCGCACTGCCCGGCCGCCGGCCGACCGGTCAGTGCGGGTGGTCAGGCCCGGCCGCGTCGGGCCGAGGCTCAGCCGTCAGGCCAGGTCAGCGCTTCACCGGACCTCCCGTCGCACGCATCGACTTGGTGATCGCCTTCCACTTGTTCAGCCGGGCCTTGGCGACCCGGGCGTCCGTGCGCGAGGCGATCCACTCGTTCTCGCGCTGGAGCTTGAGGTAGCTGTCCATCCGGCGCTGCGGCAGGGTGCCGGCGTCCAGCGCCGCCCGGACCGCGCAGCCGGGCTCGGTGTGGTGGTTGCAGTCGTGGAAGCGGCAGGCCTCGGCCAACTCGGCGATGTCCGCGAAGGCCAGGTCCACCCCCTCGCCACCGTAGAGGCCGACCTCGCGCAGCCCGGGGGTGTCGATCAGCACGCCACCACCGGGCAGCGGTATCAGTTCGCGGGTGGTCGTGGTGTGGCGCCCCTTCTGGTCGGCCTCGCGGGCCTCCTGGATGGTCATCACCTCGGCGCCGACCAGCGCATTGGTGAGGGTGGACTTGCCCACGCCGGACTGGCCGATCAGCACCGTGGTGCCGGGGGCGCAGGCGCGGAGGACGTCGATGCCCTCGCCGGTCTCGGCGCTGACCACCAGCACGGTGACGCCCGGTGCGACGCCTTCGACGTCGGCCCGGATGAACTCGGCGTCGTCGACGAGGTCGGCCTTGGTGAGGACGACCAGCGGTTCGGCGCCGGACTCCCAGGCCAGGGCGAGGAAGCGCTCGATCCGCCCGAGGTCGGGATCGACCGCGAGCGAGGCGGTGATCAGGACGGTGTCGACGTTGGCGGCCAGCACCTGGCCGTCGGAGCGCTTGCCGGCCACCTTGCGGATGATCGCGGTGGAGCGCGGCAGCAGCGCGGAGACGGCGGCCATCGGCTGGGCGTGCAGGTCGACGGCCGCCCAGTCGCCCGTGCACGGACAGTTGATCATGTCGGCGTCGCCCACCGGCCGGGTGTCGAGCCGGACGGTGCGCAGCTGGCCCGTTTCCGGATCGGCCAGGACGGCGTCGCACTGGCCGCGGTCGACCCGGACGATCCGGGCCGGGAGCAGCCCGGCTTCGGCGAGCGGGGCGAAGAGTTCCTGGAGCTCCGGTGTCCAGCCGTAGCGGGCCAGCGGGGAGCTCTCGGTGGAGAGGGAAGAAGAGAACGACGAAGCGGAGGCAGCGTTGAACAACGCAGTGGCCCTTCGGGAGGAGATGGTCCCGGCGGGCTACGGCTGGCGCGAAGGGCTCAGCCGGCGGCCGGGAAGGGGAGGTGAACGCGCGTGCTGCCCAGGGCAGCTATCGGGGCGACAACGACCACGGGGGTTCACCTCCTGCTCTCTACTCCTCGGGCGGCCCAATGGCCCCCGAACCTGATGTGTCACACGCTAACGGGGCGGTGGATCGCCGCCAACCTATTTTTGACCTGCGGAAATGCGTTCCGGAGAGGGCACAGCGGGCCCTTGGGGGCCAAAGTTGGACCGGCACCCGGCGATGACACGCCGATTGCCCGGCGAGGACGCCGACGAAGCCCCCGTCCCGACCCCGACCCCGTCCCGACCCCGTCCCGACCCCGACCCCGACCCCGACCCCGACCCCGACCCCGACCCCGGGCTCCGACTCCAACCCCCGACCCCCGACCCCGCCACGTGCCCCACGCCCCGGACGGGCCCTACCCCCCGTACCGGTGCTTGAGGTTGGGGTCGTCCAGCCACCACGGCCGCATGCCGGTCTCCTCTTCCTCCGGCAGCCCGGCCGCCCGGGCCTCGGCGGCCTGCGCCTCGAAGCGGGCGTCCAGCTCGGCGTCCACGGCCTTGATCTCCTCGCGCCCCTGCACCACCATCCGCCGCACCAGCGCGGCCACGAACGGCAGCCCGACGAGGTCCCCCAGCACCCAGAAGGCGTTGCCGCCCCAGGTCTGGTCCTGGGCCAGGCTCGGCCCCCAGGGCCGCCCGAGTGCCACGTAGTAGTGCTCGGCGACGAGGTGGCCACCGTAGATCAGCACGATCCCCAGCCCCGCGTCGAAGATCACCTCGGCGAAGGTGATGAACAGCCCGACCAGGTGCGGGTACTCGTGCCCGACCGGGTCGAGCTGCAGTCGCGGCCAGAAGTAGGCGAGTCCCAGCAGCACCAGTGCCAGGTGCAGCACCACGTTCCCGACGCCGCTGGAGAGCGACCACTCGTACCAGGGCGTGAAGTAGAGCAGCCACGGCGGCGCCATCAGCAGCGCCGTGGAGACCGCGGGGAACATCAGCACCTTGGACGGCCGGCTGCGCAGCGCCCGCAGGATCCGCTCCCGCCGGTGCTCCGGCGAGGAGTCGGCCAGCAGCGAGACGGGGGCCCCGAGCGCGAGCAGCAGCGGGACGACCATCAGCAGCAGCACGACCTGCACGGCCCGGTCGGTGAAGAGGATCCGCTCGTACACCCCGAGACCGGAGCAGGTGCACCAGATCCACAGCAGCAGCCCGCCGAGGAAGGCCGCGGTGCGGGTGGGCTGCCAGCGGTCGCCGTCGCCGCGGTTGACGGTGCGCACCGCGGCCAGGTACCAGGCGCCGAGCAGGACCGAGAGGGCGAGCACCAGCGGTTCGAGGGTCCAGGAGGTGGCCAGGTCGGACCACTGCCACGCGGGCGGCCCGCTGTAGGCGAGCGCCCGCACGGCGCCGCCGTGGCCGAGTGCCTGGAACGCGCCGTCCGCCGCGCCGTTCATCCGTCCGCCCGCCTCTCCCGCACCCGCCACCCGGCCGTCGCCGGGGAGGCGCCGGGAGTCGCCGGAGAGGCGCCGGGAGTCGCCGGGCAGGGGCCGCGGCGCCCGGCCATGATGGCCTTCCGGACCCGCCCCGCCGCAGCCGGGGCCCACCTCTATACCCCGGCCTGACCAAAGCTTTACCGGAGCCCAACAAAGCTTTGCCCAGGCAAAGTTCTGCCCTTGCCGGGCCCGGAGGCGCAACCGGCGCGGGGTGACGTTCGTCTGGCAGGATGCACCGTCGGCGATACCGGCCACGTGGGTGACAACAAGGGGACGACAAGAGGTGCAAAGCACTGCACGCGGCGAGGGCCGCCGGCTGGCCGCGCGCCACCGCAACATCGAGCTGGGCCTGCTGGCGCTCGCGGTGGCCGTCTGTCTGGCCGGACACATCGACGCCTCGCTGGCGCTGACCGACAAGCTGCCGCCCGGGCTGCTCGTCCACGGTCTGTCCCTCGGGGCGCTGGTCGCGGTGGCGCACCTGGCGGTGCGCCGGTTCGCGCCGTTCGCGGACCCGCTGATCCTGCCGCTGGGCGTCTTCCTGACCGGCTTCGGCCTGATGCTGCTGGACCGGCTGGACTTCAGCTACAAGGCCGCGCACGCCGCCAAGGGCGACTACCAGAAGCTCCCGGCCGCGCCCTCGCAGCTGATGTGGGTGTTCATCTCGGTGGCGGCGGCGCTCGCGCTGATCGTCTTCGTCAAGCACCACCGCTTCTTCCAGCGGTACGTCTACGTGATGATGGCTGGCGCGCTGATCCTGCTGGCCGCGCCGGTGTTCTCGCCGACCGACAGCTTCGGCGCCAAGCGCTGGATCAAGCTCCCCGGACTGCCGTCCTTCGAGCCGGACGAGTTCGTGAAGGTCGCGATCACGATCTTCTTCGCGGGCTACCTGATGGCCTCCCGGGACGCCCTGGCACTGGCCGGGCGGAAGGTCTGGGGGATGACCCTGCCGCGCGGCCGGCACGCCGGGCCGGTGCTGGCGATCTGGGTGGTCAGCCTGATGGTGCTGATCTTCGAGCGCGACCTCGGCACCTCGCTGATCTTCTTCGGCGTCTTCGTCGTGATGCTGTACGTGGCGACCGAGCGCACCAGCTGGGTGGTGCTGGGCCTGTTGATGGCGGTCGGCGGCGCGGCCGTGGTCGGCACCGTGGAACCGCACGTGCACGGGCGCGTCGAGGCCTGGCTGCATCCGCTGAACTACTACCCGCCGGTGAGCGACAAGGCGATCTCCGAGCAGCCCGCCGAGGCGCTGTTCAGCCTCGGCACCGGCCACATGACCGGGACGGGCCTGGGCTCGGGACGGCCGTGGCTGATCGGCTTCGCCGGGCGCAGCGACTTCATCTTCACCACCATCGGCGAGGAGCTGGGCCTGGCCGGGGTCACGGCGATCCTGCTGGTGTACGTGCTGCTGATCCAGCGCGGACTGCGCACCGCGATCGGCCTGACCGACCCGTTCGGCAAGCTGCTGGCCACCGGGCTCTCGGCGGCGCTCGCGCTGCAGGTGTTCGTGGTGGTGGGCGGCGTCAGCGGGCTGGTGCCGCTGACCGGCAAGGCGCTGCCGTTCCTGGCGGCCGGCGGCTCCTCGCTGCTGGCGAACTGGCTGATGATCGCCCTGCTGATCAAGCTGAGCGACTCCTCCGGGCGCACCGCGCTGGACCCGGTCCAGCCGAGCCCCGAACCGCTCCCGGCGCAGCCCGGCCCGGCCTCACCGGGCGCGGGCCGGAACCCCGGCCCGGGCCAGACCCTGGGTGCCGGTCAGAGCCTCGGTGCGGGCCTGGACCCGCTGCCGGGCACGGACCCCGACCCGACCGCCGGAACCGGCGGAACCGGCGCCGCGGGGCCCGGCCCCAGCGACCCCGGCGCCCCCACCGAGCTGCGCCCCTCGTTCGGCCACACCCCCGCCGCGCCGCCGCAGCAGCACGCCGCACCGCAGCCCTCGTACGGGTACCCCGCCGTCGACCAGCAGCCCACCCACGGCTACGGCCGGCCGCAGTCGCCCTCCCCGAACCCGACGAACGGCTGACCGCCGGCCCACCGCGCCTGCGCGCACCCGGTCGGCCATCGATCGCCCCCGAACAGCCATCGACACGAATCGAACACGAACCGCGCACGACCCGATCGCGGCCGGACGGACACGGCCACAACTACGGCTGGACAATGCGCAGGGCCTCCCCCGCACTGGGGTGTTGCAACGACTCTTAGAACCCACGCCCGCGGGGGAGGCCCTGCCGTACGAGAGGCCCTGCCGTACGGAATGCCCTGCCGTACCAAAAACCCTGCTGTACCACCCGCCCAGCCGGCCGCACCGGCCACCGCCGCACCGGCCACCGCTGCCCGGCTACCGCTCCTCCCACGGCGGCCGCGGCGGCCGCGGCGGGTACCCCGGCCGCTCCGGCGGCGGCCCCGCCGGCCGGTCGCTGTCCGGCGGCGGCGGGGCGGGCCGGTGGTGCGGCCCGGGCCGGGCGGTGAGGCGCCCGCGCACGTTGTCGGCGGCCAGGACGTCGGCCCACCGCTCGGGGTACTCGGCGGGCGCGTCGACGTCGTCGACCTCCTCCTCGCCCCACTCCTCCTCCATCCCCTCGGCCAGGCCCAGCTCGCGGGCGCGCCGGGCCCGCTCGACGGCCCGCCGGGCGGCGACCTCGCGGACCACCGCGGCCGCGGCCTCCTCGTGGGCGCGCTCGTTCTCGGCGCGGGCGTCGGCGGTCTCCAGGGTGGGCCAGCGGCGGTCTATGGCGGCGTTCATGGCGGCGCCGATGAGAACCGCCAGGGCGACCACGAAGATCCACAGCAGCACCGCGACCGGCGCGGCCAGCGAGCCGTACACCGAGGGGCCCTCGACCGAGCTGATCAGGTAGACCCGCAGGCCGACGCTGCAGAAGACCAGCACCACCAGGGCGACCAGGGCGCCGGGGATGTCCTCGCGCCAGGGCGTGGAGACGGGTACGGCGAGGTGGTAGAGGGTGGTCAGCGAGACGATCAGCAGCAGGATCGCGACCGGCCAGTAGGCGGCGCCGACCAGCCCGGCGGCGCCGGGGACGGCGTTCTCGACCAGTCCGGGCCCGGCCATCAGCAGCGGCAGCACCAGCGAGCCGATCACCAGGGCGCCGAGGTAGAGGCCGAGCGAGAGCAGCCGGGTCTTGACGATGCCGCGCTTGCCGTCGAGTCCGTACATGACGGTGATGGTGTCGATGAAGATGTAGAGCGCCCTGGAGCCGGACCACAGCGACAGCAGGAAGCCGATCGAGATCAGGTCGGGCCGGGTGTGGTCGAAGACCTGGCTGAGCAGCGGTTTGACGACCTCGTTGACGGAGGAGTCCGACAGGACCGTCCCGGAGGCCGAGACGATGTCGTGCTTGAGCCGCTCGATGGCGTCCGCGCCGACGAACTCGTCGAGGTAGCCGAGGGTGGCGGCCAGGCCGAGGAGCAGCGGCGGGATGGACAGCAGGGTGAAGAAGGCCGCCTCGGCGGCGAGGCCGGTGACCCGGTACTCGACGCAGGTGTTGGTGGTGTCCCTGACCAGCTCCCACGCCGTACGGCGCCAGGTGGCCTGTTTGGCCGCGCGCCGGGAGCCCTTGCCCCGGCGCCGGGAGGGCCGTTCGGGGTTCGGTCTGCTCGTATCGCCTGCTGCTTGCACAGGGGTAACGGTATCGGGCCGGGGCCGTCCGGTTGATCTCCACGGGGGTACGGGCGCGTGTACCCCGGCGGTACGGGCGCCCCTCGGCCCACCGCCCGGTCCACCCCTCGGCCCACCCGTCGACCCACCCCTCGGCCCCCTCGACGGAATGCCCGGCCCGGAGCGGCGGCGACGGCTCGACGTCCCACCTGTCGAAACTCCAGCGTCCATTATTCGGACGTTAGTGGACCGCGAGTCCCGCGCCATGCGAATCTCTTGCCATGCCTAGCGCCGGAACCACCCTAGTAGGTCGACTCCACGTCGATCTCCTTCGCGTGTCCAGCGCCATGTGTCCGGTGACCTGAGCCCACACCCCGCCGCACCACCGCACCCGGCGCCGATTCCACCGCCATCCCCGCACGAGCGGATGCGCAGGCGCCCGCCCGGCCCGGTCACTGCTCTCCCGGCCCTGAGAAACCCGCAGGTCACAGCAGCACCGCACGGCTGAGCACGCCCCGCGACCCATCCGGCGCCAGCGCCACCTGCCCAGAAGGACTTCACCATGGCCACCTCTCCCGAGACCGCCGAGCCCACGGCCGACCGCGCGGCCGCGCGCCGCCCCGCCGCAGCCGCCGCGGCTCGCAAGGTGACCCGCCACCGCGGCGAGGGCCAGTGGGGCATGGGCCACTACACCCCGCTGAACGCCAACGAGCAGGTCAAGAAGGACGACGACGGTCTCAATGTGCGGACACGTATTGAGACGATCTACGCGCACCGGGGCTTCGACTCGATCGACCCCGCCGACCTGCGCGGCCGGATGCGCTGGTGGGGCCTCTACACCCAGCGCAAGGAGGGCATCGACGGCGGCAAGACCGCCATCCTCGACCCGCACGAGCTGGACGCCGAGTACTTCATGCTCCGGGTGCGGATCGACGGCGGCCGGCTGACCGTCCCCCAGCTGCGGGCCATCTCCGAGGTCTCCGAGCAGTACGCCCGCGGCACCGCCGACCTGACCGACCGGCAGAACATCCAGTTCCACTGGATCCGGATCGAGGACGTCCCGGCGATCTGGCAGAAGCTGGAGGCCGTCGGCCTGTCCACCACCGAGGCCTGCGGCGACACCCCGCGCGTTGTCCTCGGCTCCCCGGTGGCCGGCGTCGCCCAGGACGAGATCATCGACGGCACCCCGGCGATCCTGGAGATCCAGCGCCGCTTCATCGGCAACCCGGACTTCTCCAACCTGCCGCGCAAGTTCAAGGCCGCCGTCTCCGGCTCCCCGCTGCTGGACGTCGCCCACGAGATCAACGACGTCTCCTTCGTCGGCGTGGTCCACCCCGAGCACGGCCCGGGCTTCGACCTGTGGGTCGGCGGCGGCCTGTCCACCAACCCCAAGCTGGGCGTGCGGCTCGGCGCCTGGGTCCCGCTGGAGCAGGTGCCGGACGTCTTCGGCGGCGTGATCGGCATCTTCCGCGACTACGGCTACCGCCGGCTGCGCAACCGCGCCCGGCTGAAGTTCCTGGTCGCCGACTGGGGCGTGGAGAAGTTCCGCCGGGTGCTGGAGGACGAGTACCTCAAGGAGAAGCTGGTCGACGGCCCCGCGCCCGCCGAGCCCGTCGCCCGCTGGCGCGACCACGTCGGCGTCCGGCAGCAGAAGGACGGCCGCTACTACATCGGCTTCGCCCCGCGCGTCGGCCGGGTCGACGGCAAGCTGCTCGGCCGGGTCGCCGACCTCGCCGCCGCCCACGGCAGCGACCGGGTGCGCACCACCACCGAGCAGAAGATGCTCATCCTCGACGTCGCCGAGGAGCACGTGGAGGCGGTGGTGGCCGGCCTGGAGGCGCTCGACCTGCGGGTCACCCCCTCGCCGTTCCGCCGCGGCACCATGGCCTGCACCGGCATCGAGTACTGCAAGCTCGCCATCGTCGAGACCAAGGAGCGCGGCCGCACCCTGATCGACGAGCTGGAGCAGCGCCTGCCGGACTTCGCCGAGCCGCTGACCATCAACATCAACGGCTGCCCCAACGCCTGCGCCCGCATCCAGGTCGCCGACATCGGCCTCAAGGGCCAGCTGGTCACCGACGAGCACGGCGACCAGGTCGAGGGCTACCAGGTGCACCTGGGCGGCGCGCTCGGCCTGGAGGCCGGCTTCGGCCGCAAGGTCCGCGGGCTCAAGGTCACCAGCGCCGGCCTGCCCGACTACGTCGAGCGCCTGCTGACCCGCTACCAGGCCGACCGCACCGAGGGCGAGCGCTTCGCCCAGTGGGCGGCCCGGGCCACCGAGGAGCAGCTGTCGTGAGTGAGCGAAGCACGGGGGTCCCCCCGGCCGAAGGCTGGGGGAGAACCAATCGGGCAGGGCGTGTTCGCGATGCGAACGCCGGGCGCGGCGAGGTGGGCGATGAGTGAGCGAGCCGCACCGTTCTTCTGCCCGTACTGCGGGGACGAGGACCTGCGCCCGTCCGAGGCCGGCCACGGCGCCTGGGAGTGCCACGGGTGCCGCCGCGCCTTCCAGTTGAAGTTCCTCGGCCTGCTGTCACCGACCCACGGGGGTACGTCACATGAGCGGCACGACGACTGACCACGCCGAGCTGGCGGAGCGGGCCGGCCGCGAGCTGGAGGAGGCGACCCCGCAGGAGGTGCTGCGCTGGGCCGCCGACACCTTCGGCAAGCGGTTCTGCGTCACCTCCTCCATGGAGGACGCGGTGGTCGCCCACCTGGCCTCCTCGGTGTTCCCCGGCGTGGACGTGGTGTTCCTGGACACCGGCTACCACTTCCCGGAGACCATCGGCACCCGGGACGCGGTGGCCGCGACCATGCCGGTCAACGTCATCACGCTCACCCCGCTGAAGACCGTCGCCGAGCAGGACGCCGAGCACGGGCCGCACCTGCACGACCGCGACCCGGACCTGTGCTGCGCGCTGCGCAAGGTCGAACCGCTGAACCGCGGCCTCGGCGGCTACGACGCCTGGGCCACCGGGCTGCGCCGCGACGAGTCCCCGACCCGGGCGAACACCCCGGTGGTCGCCTGGGACCCGAAGCGCCGCAAGGTCAAGATCGCCCCTATCGCCCGGTGGACGCAGGAGGACGTGGACGCCTACGTCGCCGCCAACGGCGTGCTGCTCAACCCGCTGCTGTGGGAGGGCTACACCTCCATCGGCTGCTCGCCGCTGTCCTGCACCCGCAAGCCGGGCGAGGGCGAGGACGCCCGGGCCGGCCGCTGGTCCGGCTCCGGCAAGACCGAGTGCGGCATCCACCTCTGACCGACCGTCCACCACTGCGTAAGGAAGACACCGTGACAGCGAACACTCTGGCCGCCGATGGAGCCGCAGAGGCGGCCCCCGCGGCCGCCCCCTGCGAGCGCGGCGCCACCGTGTGGCTGACCGGGCTGCCGAGCGCGGGCAAGACCACCCTGGCCTTCGCGCTGGCCGAGCGGCTGCGCGCCGAGGGCCACAAGGTCGAGGTCCTGGACGGCGACGAGATCCGCGAGTTCCTCTCCAAGGGCCTCGGATTCTCCCGCGAGGACCGGCACACCAACGTCACCCGGATCGGTTTCGTCGCCGAGAAGCTCGCCGCCAACGGCGTCAAGGTGCTCGCCCCGGTGATCGCCCCGTTCGCCGACTCGCGCGCCGCGGTGCGCGAGCGGCACGCCGCGGCCGGCACCGAGTTCCTGGAGGTCCACGTCGCCACCCCGGTCGAGCTGTGCGCCGAGCGGGACGTCAAGGGGCTGTACGCCAAGCAGGCGGCCGGCGAGATCTCCGGCCTGACCGGCGTGGACGACCCGTACGAGGCCCCGGAGAAGCCGGAGCTGCGGCTCCAGACCCAGGGCCGCGCGGTCGCCGATTCCGCCGCCGAGCTGCACGACTTCCTGACCGAGAGGGGTCTCGCATGACCACCGTGAGCGACGTTCCGGTCCGCACCGAGGCGCAGAACGAGGATTCGAGGGTCCCCTTCGCGCTGTCCCACCTGGACGTGCTGGAGGCCGAGTCGGTGCACATCTTCCGCGAGGTCGCGGGGGAGTTCGAGCGCCCGGTGATCCTGTTCTCCGGCGGCAAGGACTCCATCCTGATGCTGCACCTGGCGCTCAAGGCCTTCGCGCCCGCGCCGGTGCCGTTCTCCCTGCTGCACGTCGACACCGGGCACAACTTCCCCGAGGTGATCGCCTACCGGGACCGCGTCGTCGCCGAGCACAACCTGCGCCTGCACGTCGCCCACGTCCAGGACTTCATCGACGACGGCCGGCTGCGCGAGCGCCCCGACGGCACCCGCAACCCGCTGCAGACCGTGCCGCTGCTCGACGCGATCGAGTCCAACAGGTTCGACGCCGTCTTCGGCGGCGGCCGCCGGGACGAGGAGAAGGCCCGCGCCAAGGAGCGCGTCTTCTCGCTGCGCGACGAGTTCGGCGCCTGGGACCCGCGCCGCCAGCGCCCCGAGCTGTGGTCGCTCTACAACGGCCGGCACGCGGCCGGCGAGCACGTGCGGGTCTTCCCGCTGTCCAACTGGACCGAGCTGGACGTCTGGCAGTACATCGAGCGCGAGGGCATCGAACTGCCGGAGATCTACTACGCGCACGAGCGGGACGTCTTCTCCCGCGGCGGCATGTGGCTGACCGCCGGCGAGTGGGGCGGCCCCAAGGACGACGAGCCGGTCCAGCGGCGGCTGGTCCGCTACCGCACCGTCGGCGACATGTCCTGCACCGGCGCCGTCGACTCCGACGCCACCACCATTGAGGCCGTGATCGCCGAGATCGCCGCCAGCCGCCTCACCGAGCGCGGCGCCACCCGCGCCGACGACAAGCTGTCCGAGGCCGCGATGGAAGACCGCAAGCGCGAGGGGTACTTCTAAATGAGCACGACCATCGAGACCAGCGCCACCTCCCTGCTGCGCTTTGCCACCGCCGGCTCCGTCGACGACGGCAAGTCCACCCTGGTCGGCCGGCTGCTGCACGACTCCAAGTCGGTGCTCGCCGACCAGCTGGAGGCCGTCGAGCGCGTCTCCCTGGGCCGCGGCCAGGAGGCGCCCGACCTCGCGCTGCTCACCGACGGCCTGCGCGCCGAACGCGAGCAGGGCATCACCATCGACGTCGCCTACCGCTACTTCGCCACCCCCCGGCGGCGGTTCATCCTCGCCGACACCCCCGGGCACGTGCAGTACACCCGCAACATGGTGACCGGCGCCTCCACCGCCGAGCTCGCCGTCGTCCTGGTCGACGCCCGCAACGGCGTGGTCGAGCAGACCCGCCGGCACGCCGCCGTCGCCGCGCTGCTGCGGGTGCCGCACGTCGTGCTGGCCGTCAACAAGATGGACCTGGTCGACTACGCCGAGCCGGTCTTCGCCGCCATCGCCGAGGAGTTCACCGCCTACGCCGCCTCGCTCGGCGTGCGTGACGTGCTGGCGGTGCCGATCTCCGCGCTCGCCGGGGACAACGTCGTCGAGCCGTCCGCGCACATGGACTGGTACGGCGGCCCGACCCTGCTGGAGCACCTGGAGACCGTCCCGGTCGGCAGCGACCCGAGCGCCGAACCGGCCCGCTTCCCGGTCCAGTACGTGATCCGCCCGCAGACCGAGGAGCACCCCGACTACCGCGGCTACGCGGGCCAGTTGGCCTCCGGGGTGCTGCGGGTCGGCGACCCCGTCACGGTGCTGCCCTCCGGCCTGACCACCACCGTCGCCGCGATCGACGCGCTCGGCCGCCCGGCGGACCTCGCCTGGGCCCCGCAGTCGGTCACCGTCCGGCTCGCCGACGACCTCGACATCTCCCGCGGCGACCTGATCGCCGCCGGGGCCGCCGCCGCCCCCACCAAGGACGTCGAGGCCACCGTCAGCCACCTCAACGAGCGGCCGCTGCGCGCCGGGGACAAGGTGCTGCTCAAGCACACCACCCGTACGGTGCGCGCCCTCGTCAAGGAGATCTCCTACCGGATCGACATCGACACGCTCGAACGGCGCAGCGGCGCCGAGGGGTTGAACGTCAACGACATCGGCCACGTGAAGCTGCGCACCGCCGAGCCGCTGGCCCTCGACGACTACACCGACAACCGCCGCACCGGGTCGTTCCTGCTGATCGACCCGGCCGACGGCACCACCCTCACCGCCGGCATGGCGGGCGAGGCCTTCGCGGCCGCGCCCGGTGGCGACGCCCCCGGCGTACCCGAAGAGGAGGACTGGGTCTGATGCCCAGCGAGGCGTTCTCGGGCATGGACAAGGAAGGCGGCCGCATCGGCAGCGGCGTCCTCGGCAGCGGCCAGGGCGGCTTGACCCGATGTGCGGGCCGACGGGGCTGAGGACGCCCCGTCACCGGGCTGTCTTCCCCACGGCCGCCCGGCCTGCCCCGGCACACCGCTGCCGAGCGCACCGCCTTCCGAACTCCAGCCCCGAGACCGCCTCCTGACGGTCCGTCCGCGAACAGGACCCACCATCATGGCACCGAACCCCTCCTCCTCCCATACCTCCGCACGCCCGGACGCCGGGCGGATCAGACGCTCCGCCGCGGCCGCCGTCGCCGGCCTGACCGCCGTCGCCCTGCTGTCGGCCTGCGGCTACGGCTCCAAGGCGGACAAGTCCGACGACAAGGCCGACACCGCGGCCACCGTGGGGAGTGCCGCGTCCGGCCCGAAGCTGTCCGCGGCCACCGTGAAGATCGGCTACTTCGCCAACCTGACGCACGGCACCCCGCTGGTCGGCCTCCAGGAGGGCATCTTCCAGAGGCAGTTGGGCGCCACCCAGGTCAAGACCCAGGTCTTCAACGCGGGCCCGGCCGAGATCGAGGCGCTCAACGCGGGCTCCATCGACATCGGCTGGATAGGCCCCTCCCCCGCGATCAACGGCTACACCAAGTCCGACGCCAAGTCCCTGAAGATCATCGGGGGTTCGGCCTCCGGCGGGGTCAAGCTGGTGGTCAACCCGGACAAGGTCTCCTCCCTGGACGACCTCAAGGGCAAGAAGATCGCCACCCCGCAGCTGGGCAACACCCAGGACGTGGCACTGCTCAACTACCTGGCGGGCAAGGGCTACAAGGTGGACGCGGCGTCCGGCGCGGGCGACGTCTCGGTGGTGCGCACCGACAACAAGGTCACCCCCGACGCCTATCGGCAGGGCTCCATCGACGGCGCCTGGGTGCCCGAACCCACCGCGTCCAAGCTGGTCGCCCTCGGTGCGAAGGTCCTGCTCGACGAGAAGGACGTCTGGCCGGACAAGAAGTTCGTGATCACCAACATCATCGTCTCGCAGAAGTTCCTCAAGGAGCACCCGGACGTGGTGGAGGCCGTGCTGCGCGGCTCGGTGGACACCAACGCCTTCATCAAGGCCAACCCCGACAAGGCCAAGGCCGACGCCAACGAGGCCATCAAGAAGGAGGCCGGCAACGCGCTGGAGCCGGCCGTCCTCGACCCGGCCTGGGCCGACATCGACTTCCTGGACGACCCGCTGGCGAACACCCTGCAGGCCGAGGCCGACCACGCGGTGACCGCCGGGCTCCTCAAGAAGCCCGATCTGAAAGGCATCTACGACCTCACCCTGCTGAACAAGGTCCTCGCGGCCAAGGGCCAGCCGCCCGTGGCGGACGCCGGACTCGGCACCAAGTAACTCCGTGGTCCGGTCCCGCCCGCCCGGTCGATCCCCGATCGATGCCCACCGGGTGGGCGGGGCCCGGACCCCGGCTCCGACTCGCCAGCCAGCCCGACCACTCACGCAGGAGGTGCCCGGATGACCCCGGCACTGACCACCTCGGCGGACGCCCCCGGCGCCGACGCCCACGGCGGCGCGCCCGCCGTCCGGATCTCGCACGTCCACAAGTCCTTCGGCCGCCCCGGCGCCCGGACCCACGTGCTCGACGACATCACGCTCGACGTCGCGCCCGGCGAGTTCGTCACCCTCCTCGGCGCCTCCGGCTGCGGCAAGTCCACCCTGCTCAACCTGGTCGCCGGCCTGGACGAGCCCAGCCGCGGCAGCATCGAGGTGCCCGGCGGCCGCCCCGCCCTGATGTTCCAGGAACACGCGCTGTTCCCCTGGCTCACCGCCGGCCGGAACATCGAACTCGCCCTCAAGCTGGCCGGCGTCCCCCGACCCGAGCGCCGCGCCGAGGCCGAGCGGCTGCTCGAACTCGTCCGCCTGAACGGCGCGTACGGCAAGCGGGTGCACGAGCTGTCCGGCGGCATGCGCCAGCGCGTCGCGATGGCCCGCGCCCTCGCCCAGGGCAGCAAGGTGCTGCTGATGGACGAGCCGTTCGCCGCCCTCGACGCCATCACCCGCGACGTCCTGCACGACGAGATCACCCGGATCTGGGCCGAACGGCAGCTGTCCGTCCTGTTCGTCACCCACAACGTGCGCGAGGCCGTCCGGCTGGCCCAGCGGGTCGTCCTGCTCTCCTCCCGGCCCGGCCGGGTCGCCCGCGAGTGGCGGATCGACCTGCCGCAGCCGCGCCGCATCGAGTCCGCGGGCGTGGCCGACCTGTCCATCGAGATCACCGAAGAACTGCGTGGGGAGATCCGTCGCCATGGCCAGCACTGACACCGCCCCAGTCCTCGACAAGAGCCCCGGGTCGGACAGCGCCGACGTCGGCGCCGGCCTGGACGCCCTCGACTCCGTCGCCGCGCAGCGCAGTTCGCTCGGCGAGGTGCTGCGCACCAAGGCGCTGCCGCCGCTGATCGGCGTTCTGGTGGTGCTGGCGCTGTGGCAGGGCGCGTACAGCTTCCACCTCACCTCCTCGTACAAGCTGCCCAGCCCCGCCGACGTGTGGCACTCCCTCCAGGACCTCTGGTACCAGGGCACGCTGTTCTCGATCATCTGGACCAGCGTGTGGCGGGGCCTGTCCGGCTTCCTGCTCGCCGTCGTCATCGGCACCCCGATCGGCCTGGTGGTCGCCCGGGTCAGGCCGGTGCGCACCGCGATCGGCCCGGTGCTCCAGGGCCTCCAGTCGCTTCCCTCGGTCGCCTGGGTGCCGGCCGCCGTCATCTGGCTCGGCATCAACGACTCGATGATGTACGCGGTGATCCTGCTCGGCGCCGTCCCCTCCATCGCCAACGGGCTGGTGGCCGGCATCGACCAGGTGCCGCCGCTGTTCCTGCGGGCCGGGCGCACCATCGGCGCCACCGGCCTCACCGGCGCCCGGCACGTGCTCATCCCGGCCGCGCTGCCCGGCTACCTGGCCGGGCTCAAGCAGGGCTGGGCGTTCTCCTGGCGCTCGCTGATGGCCGCCGAACTGGTCGCCTCCTCCCCCGACCTCGGCCGCGGCCTGGGCCGGTTCCTGGAGGACCAGCGCGAGTTCTCCGACATGTCCGGGGTGCTGCTCGGCATCATCCTCATCCTGTTCGTCGGCATCGCCATCGAGCTGCTGGTGTTCACCCCGGTCGAGCGCCGGGTGCTGCGCAACCGCGGCCTGCTGGCCTCCGGCAAGTGAGGCGGCCGCCGGTGCCCGCCCTCCTGCTGATCGCCCACGGCAGCCGCGACCCGCGGCACGCCGCGACCGTGGCCGCGCTGGTCCGGGAGGTGCGGGCGCAGCGGCCCGCCCTGGAGGTCGCCACCGCCTACCTGGACCACTGCGCGCCGCGGATCCCCCAGGTGGTCGGCCGGCTCCCGGACGCGGTGGCCGTCCCGCTGCTGCTCAACCGGGCCTTCCACGCCAAGCACGACATCCCCGCCGCGCTGCGCGCCACCGGCGCCGGGCTGCCGGTCGCCGACGTGCTGGGGCCCTCCCCGCTGCTGCTCGCCGCCCTGGACCGCCGACTGGCCGAGGCCGGGCTGGACGTCCGCTCGGCCGAGGCCCGCGCCCGGACCGGCGTGGTGCTGGCCGCCGCGGGCTCCTCCGACCCGGCCGCCGACGCCGCCACCCGCGCCGTCGCCGCCGACTGGTGCCGCACCCGCGGCTGGGCCGCCGTCGAGGTCGCCTACGCCTCGGCGGCCGGCCCGCGCGTCCCCGACGCCCTCGCCGCCCTGCGAGCGGTCGGCGCCGAGCACACGGCCGTCGCCCCGTACCTGCTGGCCCCGGGCCTGCTTCCGGACCGCATCACCGCGGCCTCGGACGGGGCCGACTCGGTCGCCGACGTCCTCGGCCCCGCCCCCGAACTGGCCACCCTGCTGCTCCAGCGCTACGACCGGGCCCGCCACGCGGCGCAGGCGCTCCCGGCCCTCACCGCCTGACCGCGCGGCAGACTCAGTCGTGGTCGAAAATGCTGTGCTCACTCAGGTCCGCGGCGTACCGCGCCACGGTGCGATAGTCCGCATCGTTGTGGATGACCGTGAGTCCGTGATGCGCTGCAGTCGCCGCGATCACGAGATCGACCGCCGAAGCGCTGCGCTGCTGCCCAGCGAGTGCCATCCGCCGCTGCACCGTGTCGATCCAGCGGCCCGCGTTCCCCGGCACCGAAACGTCCGGATAGAGCTCGGGGAACGTGTCTGACACCTCGTCGTACTCCCGACCGTCGCGCGCTGTGTGTCAGACCCGCCGCAGGGTGAAGCTGTCCCCCGGGTGGCCGGCGTTGGCGGCCGCCAGGCCGCCGGAGAGCTGGTAGAGGGCACCGCCGGGGCCGGTGGTGACGGCGGTGGGGGTGGGGTCGGCGGAGGGGTGGACGGCGGTGAGGCGGGCGGTGTGCCAGTGGTCGTCGGAGCGCAGTTCGACCTCGGCGTCGCGGCCACTGCCGAAGAAGGCGTTGGTGGCGCCCGCGAGGGCGCCGTCGGGGCGGGCGGTGATGCCGTCGAGGTGGAGCAGGGCGCCGCCGTCGGCGATCTCGACGCGGCGCACGGCGGACGGGTCCCGGAGCGGGAGCTGCCACAGGGTGCCGTCGTCCCACTTCCCGAGGACGAGCCGACCGTCGCGGTAGGCGATGCCGTTGAGGCCGTAGGCGCCGGGGGCGGGGGTGAGGCGGTCGTCGCGCAGCAGGACGGAGCCGGTGCCGTCGGGGTCGACCCGGTAGACCACGGGGGCGAAGGAGTCGGTGACGTAGGCGGTGCCGTCGGGGGCGACGGCGATGTCGTTGGCCAGGTGGCTGCCGCCGTCGCCGGCGACGGCGGCGAGGTCGGTGTAGTAGAGGCGGCGGCCGGTGTCGAGGTCGTAGGCGGCGATGCCGGCGACCCGGCCGAGGGTTGCGGGGCCGCTGCGTTCGCCGACGCCGTTGTCGAGGTTGGTGACCAGGATGCGGCGGTGGACCTGGTCGATCCGCAGGCCGGCGATCTCGATCAGGGTGCCGGGGTCGTCGATCAGGGTGCGGACGCCGCCGTCGAGGCCGACGGCGGAGACGGTGCCGTGCCGCAGCGAGCCGACCAGGAAGCGGTGGTGGGCCTGGTCCCAGACCGCGCTCTCGGGGACGAGGGTGGGGGCGTGGCCGTTGATCACGGCCGGGCCCGGGCAGTGGGCGGCCGCGGCGGCGGGTAGCGTACCGGCGGTGCCGAGCAGGGCGGCGGCCGCCGCGAGGGCGACCACGGTACGGCGGACGGTGTGGTTCTGACGATTCATCTGGCGTTCCTCGGAGCCGGCGCGTTCGGTGACGTGATCAAGCCTCTCGCGGGCGCCGGAGCGGCGGCAGTGCGTGGCGATACTGGTAGTTCGACCACCAGGAAGGACGGGGGAGATGGACGAGTCGGAGGAGCGCCGCACGGAGCTGTCGGGCTTTCTGCGCAGCCGACGGGCCCGGTTGACACCGCAGCAGGTGGGGCTGGCGCCGGGGGTGCGGCGGCGGACGCCGGGGCTGCGGCGGGAGGAGCTGGCGCTGCTGGCCGGGGTGGGGGTGACCTGGTACACGTGGCTGGAGCAGGGGCGGGACATCCACCCGTCGCCGGAGGTGCTGGCGAGTCTGGCCCGGACGCTGCGGCTGGACCGGGCGGAGACGGCGTACCTGTTCCGGCTGGCGGGCGGCCACCCGATGGACGGGGAGGTGAGCGCGCCCGCGGAGGTCCCGGCCGCGCTGCTGCGGCTGATGCACGCGCAGTGGCCGGCGCCGGCCTGGGTGATGGACGCCAACTGGGACCTGCGGGCGTGGAATCCGGGCGCGGACGCGCTGTTCGGGCTGACCGGGCGGCCGCCGCAGGAGTGCAACCTGGCCTGGGTGGTGTTCGGCAACGCCCTGCACCGCGACCGGGTGGAGCACTGGGAGGAGCACGCCCGGCGGTTCCTGGCCCAGTTGCGTTCGGCCTACGCGGAGCGCGGCGGCGAGGCCACGGCGGTGGGCCGGCACCTGGGCCGGATGATCCAGCACGTGCGGGACGAGCATCCGGAGGCGGACCGCTGGCTGGACGAGCACCAGGTGGCGGAGCGTTCGGGGGCCGAGAAGGTGGTGCGGCACGAGGAGTTGGGCGAGTTGCGGATCGACCAGCACGTGCTGTTGGCGGCCGAGGGGCTGCAGTTGATCGTGATGGCGCCGCGGGACGCGGAGACGGCGGAGCGGCTGCGCCTGCTGGCCCCTAAGGCAACGGCGGCGCCCCCGACGGCGGCGGCGACGGCGTAGCGCGGGCGTGAGCAGCCCGGTCCACCGCCCGACGGGGGCGCGGGCGGCGGACCGGACCACCCTCCTGATGTTCCGTCAGGCAGGCAGCTGCCACTTCTGATTGGCGGCGCCGTTGCAGTCCCAGATGCCGAGCTGGTTGCCGTTGGCGGTGGAGAAGCCGAGGTCGTCCAGGCAGCGGCCGGACTGCGGGTTGTACAGCGAGCCGTCGGAGCGGGCCTGCCACTGCTGTGCGCCGGTGCCGTTGCAGTCGTAGAGCTGGACCATGGTGTGGTTGGCGGTGCCGCCGCCGGCGACGTCCATGCACTTGCCGAGGGCGCGGACGGTGCCGTCGACGCCGATCCGCCACTTCTGCGCAAGGCTGCCGTTGCAGTCGTAGATCTGGACAGGGGTGCCGTTGCCGAGGTTGGCGCCCTTCACGTCGACGCACTTGCCGACGTAGCCGGTGATCTGGCCGGTCGGGCCGGCCGGCGGGGTGGCACCCAGGATGACCCGCGGGAACATGACGCTGTCGCCGACGCCGCAGGCCGCGGAGAGGCTGCCGTCCCCGATCGCGATGCCGCCGATGGCGGGGCGGGTGAACTGCACGGTGTGGGTGGAGTTCCAGTAGTAGCAGGTGGCGGTGACGGTCCAGGTCTGCATCGGGTCGAGGCCGCTGCAGCTGCCGATCGCGCTCCAGCCCGCGACGTAGGCGCCGCAGGAGGGCGCGGCCTGGGCGACGGTGGCGGGTGCGGCCAGGGCGGCGGCCCCTGCGAGCAGGGCGGTGGTCAGCAGGGCGGAGGTTCGGCGCATCGGGACGGTGGTCCTTCCGGTTCGGCGAATCACGTCAACTCGACAGCTGTGCACGGATGGTGACTGTGCGACAGTTGTGTGGGCCGTGTAGAAGAATCCGGGTTCGCCGGGCCACCGTCAAGCTCTCGTTCAAGGCGAGCTTCGACGGATTCACGCCAGCTGTTTGACCACCGGCCGGTAGGACGGGCCCGCGAACGCGGAACGGGCCCCGCACCCCCCTCGTACGGGGAGGTCGCGGGGCCCGTCCGTCGGGACCGGGAGCCGGGGCGGCCGTCAGTCGAACTTGCGGCGCTGGCGGCCCGTCCCGTAGTTGCCGCCGGACTGGGAGCCGCTGCCCGGCCGGGCCCGGCCGGAGGAGCGCCCGATGAACCCGGCGGCCTGCGGACGCTCGCCCTGGGCGGCGGCGCCGAGGCGCTGCTTGGGGCGCGGGCGGCGCGGGTTGCCGTTCATGTCGACGTCGGTGGGCAGCCCGGAGCGCTTGCCGGAGCGGCGGCGCGCGTTGCCGGACTTGCCGTCGGCGGAGCCGGCCGGGGCGGCGGGCTGGGCGACGACGGGGACGGCCAGCGCGACCGGGACGCCACTGGGGGTGCGGGCGCCGGTGATCCGGGTCAGGTCGGCGTCGCCGGGGCGGATCTTGGTGACGGTCGGGCGGATCCCGGCGACCGTCATCAGCCGGTTGACCTCGCGGCGCTGCTCGGGCAGCACCAGGGTGACGACCGTGCCGGACTCGCCGGCCCGGGCGGTGCGCCCGCCCCGGTGCAGGTAGTCCTTGTGGTCGATCGGCGGGTCCACGTTGACGACCAGGTCGAGGCCGTCGATGTGGATGCCGCGGGCGGCCACGTTGGTGGCGATCAGCGCGGTGACCTCGCCCTCGCGGAACTGGTCCAGGACCCGGTTGCGCTGCGGCTGGGACTTGCCGCCGTGCAGGGCGGCGGCCATAACGCCGGTGGCGCGCAGCTGCTTGGCGAGCCGGTCGGCGCCGTGCTTGGTGTGCACGAACATGATCACCCGGCCGTCACGGGAGGCGATGTGGGCGGTGGCGGAGGCCTTGTCGGCGGGCTCCAGCTGCAGGACGTGGTGGTCCATGGTGGTGACCGCGCCGGCCGAGGGGTCGACCGAGTGGGTGACCGGGTCGGTCAGGAAGCGCTTGACCAGCCGGTCCACGTTGCGGTCCAGGGTCGCGGAGAACAGCATCCGCTGCCCGCCCTCGGCGACCTGCTCCAGCAGCTTGCTGACCTGCGGGAGGAAGCCCATGTCGGCCATCTGGTCGGCCTCGTCCAGCACGGTGATGGCCACGTCGGACAGGTTGACGTCACCGCGCCCGATCAGGTCGTCCAGTCGGCCGGGGGTGGCGACCAGGACCTCGGTGCCGCGGCGCACCGCGTTGGCCTGCCGGCTGATGCCCATGCCGCCGACGACGGTGGTGATCCGCAGGTTGACGGCGGTGGCGTACGGGGTGAGCGCGTCGGTGACCTGCTGGGCCAGCTCGCGGGTGGGCACCAGGACGAGCGCCAGCGGGTGCCGGGAGTCGGCGCGGCGCCCGGCGGTGCGGGCGAGCAGCGGCAGACCGAAGGCCAGGGTCTTGCCGGAGCCGGTACGGCCGCGGCCGAGGACGTCGCGCCCGGCGATCGAGTCGGGCAGGGTGGCGCCCTGGATCGGGAACGGCTCGGTGACGCCCTCGCGGGTGAGCGCGGACAGGATCGCCTTGGGCAGGTCGAGCTCGGCGAAGGAAGCCGCCGGGGGCCGGGCCGGGGTGCCCTCGACGACGGTGAAGTCGGTGGGCTCCGGGGTGGCGGTGCGGGTGGCCTTCGGGGCGCCGGCGCGGTTGCGGGGCTTGCGCGCGCGGTCCGCGCCCTCGCCGTTGCGGCGGGGGCGCTCGGGGCTCTCCCCGCTGCGGCGGGGGCGGCCGGTGCGGCCTTCGGCGGTGCGCTCGGCCGAACGGGCGGTCGAGCGGTCGCCGGTGGTGCGGTCGCCACGGTCGCGGGGCGTGCGGGCAGGGGTGGTCAAGGGGTCTCCGTACGTCGGTCGGCAGCCCGCGGTCGCGGACTGGTCGGCCGTCGTCTCGAAGTGCGCCGCCCCGGCCGTACGGCGGCATGAACGAGGGCCCGCACCGTGCTCGGTGCGGGCCCCCGCTTCACGAGATCACAAGATCACGCGTCAGCTCGGAGGCTGACGTCAGGCGATGACCTGGATGTTCTCGCCCTGCGGGCCCTTCTGGCCCTGGGTGACGTCGAACTCCACGCGCTGGCCCTCGACGAGCTCACGGAAGCCGTTCGCCTGGATGTTCGAGTAGTGGGCGAACACGTCCGGGCCGCCGCCGTCCTGCTCGATGAAGCCGAAGCCCTTTTCGCTGTTGAACCACTTCACGGTGCCGGTAGCCATAACCGTCTCCTCCTATTGGGGCATCAGGGATCCACACCTCGTGAATCCCCAAGTAGCCGCGATCCCCATCCGGAGACTGAAACACCGGACAAAACAAATGCGCCTGTTGGTTGGAACCAGCAGGCGCACACAAGCGTTCATGGGAACCAAAACTGCAACTGACTCGACTGTAGCACGGCGACACCCCGATTGACCGGGGACTTTTCTGCCCGACAGATCACGTTTGACGCCCCGGGAAAACGGGGACGGGGGCCCCCCCGCGCCGGGGGGCCCCGGGGGTGTGGGCGCCGGCGGTGAATAAAAAAAAAAAGACCACCACCACGATGGAAAAAAGGTATTTGGTCCTGGTGGTGTTTAATT